>DASQLD010000543.1:0-13650 GCA_035630195.1 Bryobacteraceae bacterium | reverse complement strand
AGCGACACGGGGTCACGTTTGCTAAGAACGGATACATCGCCTTTATCCTCGATTCGATCCAGATAGCGGAAACATTTGGAATGCACCACGGCATTCACAGCCAGGAGATGTTCGATTGGTACTCGCGCGGATACACGCCGGCGGGAGTGGAGGTGTGGAACGCAATGCGAGCGATCGACTATCTGGAGAGTCGAACTGAGGTCGACAAACAGCGCATAGGAATGACGGGTCGCTCAGGAGGGGCTGCGATGACTTGGTTTACCGCCGCGGTCGATCCTCGCGTAAAGGTAGCGGTTCCGGTGATGGGTATTAGCACCTACGCCGCCAACGTGAAGAACAACACGCAGAATCTTCATTGCGATTGCATGTTTCCTGTCAATAGCCATGCGCACGATATGCTCCATCAAGGCGCGCTGATTGCCCCCCGACCGTTGCTAATGATGCATGGACGTCAAGATCGATTATTTCCTGTCGAGGGCTACGAAGCGTTTCAGCAGACGGTGGCGCGACTCTATACGAGTTATGGTGTTGGCGCGTCGTTCGGCAATGTCGTGGTTGAGACCGGCCACCAGGATTCCAATTTTCTCCGTGAGCAAGCAGTCCGGTTCTTCGACAAGCACTTGATGAAGATCGCAGAACGCAAACTCGACATGGATTACAGTGACGCGGCCCCGGAGCAACTGTCCGTATTTGGAGGCAAGCCTCCGACAGACGCAGTCAATTACCGTATCCACGAAACATTCACGACACGTCCTCAATCGGCGAGGTTCGCGACGCTTGCCAGTTGGGAAATTCGCAAGACGCAGTTACAAACGGCTATACGTAAGCTGCTTCCGACTCATTCAGACGGTACTACAGTTCGCACGGAGGTCCGAAAGCCAAAAGAGCTTGATCGCAAACTCCCAGGCTTGCTATACATTGCTTCCGATGGCGAGGACTTAGCTTATATCGAGGGAGTCTTGAGTGGCGTCAATCGTCGTAATGAATCGATACGCATGATGGTGTGGCCTCGTGGCGTTGGAGAAGTTCCATGGCCTAGATCCTTCTGGAAAGACACACTTCGCAACGGGATGCACACGGGACAGACGATCGATTCCATGAGGCTGCGGGATGTCCTTGCAGCATTTCAGCAACTGCGTGAAATCCAAGGTGTAGATCCGGATCGCATAATGGTCGTCGGGAAAGGCATCTCGGGCGCGCTTGGAATGTATGCGGCGATCCTTGATGAGCGAATCCATCAAGTGATGCTGATAGAGGCGCCTTCCAGTCATCGCGAAGGGCCGATTTTCCTGAACATCATGCGTCACACCGATCTCCCGGAGGCAGCAGCGCTTCTGGCGCCTCGTCGGCTGAACTTCTACGGTCAAATGCCTCCGGCGTACGAATACACCAAGCACGTTTATCAACTGTATGGCAAAGCTGACCGCCTCTTCCTTGCGATGAACATAGAACACGTCCTGACGGGTCGCTACGATCACAGTATGGCCTCGGGCTTGTGAGGATTTGTTACGGTTTCCCGCATACAGAAAAGGCTTGACACCTTGTTGACGGTCAACATAAACTACATCCACTCGGCAGCGACAACGCTCTGAATATTTACGATTTGTATGTATTAAAACTGACCACTGCCGAATCGTCGCGGAGGTCTTATGTTCTCCAGCAGAAGATTCGTCGGGCTGCTTCTACCGATAATTCTGTCGTTTCCAATCGAATCATTGTGTCAAGGGGAACGGGCGACAGTCACAGGCGCGGTCACTGACCCTACAGGCAAGATTGTTGTTGGCGCCGACGTTGCCATTCGTAATATAGGCACTAATATCTTCAGTCGAACTAAGACTAATGCGGCCGGTATTTACTATCTTCCTGCCTACAACCCGGACAATATGAACTCCGCGTCGAGCATAGCGGTTTTCGTCCATCTGTCGTTTCGAACATACCGTTAGCGGTCGGTCTTACGGCCACATTTAACGTCACGCTTGAGCTAGGGACTGTTGCCGAAGCGGTCGAGGTCACAGCGACCGCCGTTCAACTTGAGTCGCAGAGTACGTCATTAGGCAAGGTGATGCAGACGAAGCAAATCGCTGAGTTACCTGTTTTGGGAAGAAACGCGATGCAGTTGATGTCGGTGATTCCGGGTGTGCAACCGCCTGCGGGCCAAACGGTGTCCGGCAGTGGCGAGACTTACGAAGTTAAGATGGCCGGCGGCATGCAGACACAGAATGGCGTCCTTACCGATGGTGGAGAAAGTCGCGCTCCAATCTATACGGAATCCTCCTTCACGCTGCCAATCGAGTCCGTATCGGAGTTCCGCGTAGATACCGCGACCTATCCCGCCGAGTACGGCCGCGCTGCTGGCGGCGTAGTCAATCTGGTCACCAAATCTGGAACCAACCAGTATCACGGTGTCATCTATGAGTTCCTTCGAAACGATCACCTCAACGCGAATAGCTGGCAGAACAACCGGACAAACGTTAAACGGAATCTCTTTCAAAGGAATGAATACGGAGCTGCAGTCGGCGGACGTATCATCCGTGACCGAACATTTTTCTTTGTGAACTACGAAGCGCAACGTCAGCGCACGCCGATCGACTTCGTTTCTACCGTTCCCACGGCCGAACAACGGCAGGGTGATTTCTCTAGAACTCTCGACAGCACCGGGCGTCCCGTCATCATCTTCGATCCGACAACCACGCGACCCGACCCAAATCAACCTGGGCGTTATATTCGAGATCCGTTTCCGAACAATCGAATACCGCAGGACCGAATCAACACTGTCTCAAGGAATGTGATGAATTATTGGCCGGCTGCGAATCGGTCGGGTGAAGGTCCAACTCTCTTCAACAACTATTTCCGAACGGGGAAGCGAGTGTCAGACACTTACACGTGGGTCGGTCGAATCGATCACGTGTTGACGGATAAACATCGGTTGTTTGGACGGATTATGACTGCCGATACCGAGGCCGCTTCGCGTGGCTTTGGTGATGAGAACGCGGCATTCCCTGCGCAGAATATTTCTTCGAATCCGCGGCGAAGCGCCCTGGTAAGTTTGACGTCCACATTCACGGCACAGCTGCTTGGTGAGTTACGCATCAACTATACCCGCTTCGGCTATACCGACTCCTATGACCGGGAGGGGTTCGACATATCTACCCTAGGATTTCCTCAGAGTCTGGCGAACGACGTACAATACAAAACGTTCCCAACGATCAGCGTGTCGCAGTATACGGTCGGCACCGGACTATCTGGGACGGGCGGCAGTTCCGCGGAGGTCGGCGATCTCTCTGGCGCCGGCAAGAACTATACTCCCCAAGATACATACCAGGTTCAGTACCATGTGACCTATCTGAAGAATCGGCACAAGTTCAAAATGGGAACCGATCTGCAGTTACTGCGCTTGTCGACCTTCAATACAATCGCGCCGGCGAGTCGTTATTTCTTCGATCGGGTTTACACGCAGGGACCCGACCCGTCTCAGCGAAGCTCGAACAGCGGGCATGGCTTTGCGAGTCTTCTACTCGGTATACCCGTTTCCGGTAATCTCAGCTTTGGTCCGTCGTTGGCCATTTACGGACGTTATTATGGCTTCTATTTTCAGGACGACGTCCAGCTTACAAATAAGCTCACAGCAAACCTCGGACTACGCTATGAGTACACCACGCCCTGGGCGGAGAAGTGGGGTCGCGTCGGCTACTTCGATTTCAACGCGACTGAGCCCGTTACCGGAGCCAAGGGAACATATGTGCGCTTGCAGCCAGGTCAGTACATTTACGACCCTCAGAAGAACAATTGGAGTCCGCGAGTCGGCTTGGCGTATCGGGCAACGTCCAATACGGTCGTGCGAGCCGCAGGCGCTATTTTCTATGGCGCGAACGATACGTTGAATGCAGGCACATCGGACTGGGGCAACGGTGAGTACATCCTGAATGAAGCAATTCTAGGCGCGCCCAATCCGCTTCCGAACACCCCGCCTGTTGGAGGCTCATGGTCGAATCCGTTCGCCGCGGGCTATCTCACTACGCCTAGCCGGACAGAAACCTTCGCCGGCCAAAACCTGCGCACATACAACCGGTATCATCCGATGGGTGTTCTCTACAACTGGACATTCAATGTTCAGCACATGATTCGACCAACGCTTCTATTCGAAATCGGGTACGTTGGCAGTAAAACGCTTCACGTTGCGCAGAACCGCTTTTACAACCAGAACAGTCCAGATCTGCAGGCGCTCGGACCCGGACTTTTAGAACAGGTCCCGAATACGTTTTTCGGAAAGATTAAGTCAGGCACATTGAGCTTTCCCACAGTGGAACGCCGGCAGCTCCTCCGGCCCTACCCACAATATCTGCAGTTTCTGGTACCGCGCGATGGCTATGGCGATGCGCATTATCACGGTCTTTTGATGCGACTCGATAAGCAGTACAGCAATGGACTGCAGTTTTCTGTCGCCTACACCAAGTCCAAGACGATTACAAACTCCTTCGAATCGGCGAACGGCGAGCGAGGTCCGCAGAACGCTTTGTACGATCCAAACTATAGTCGGTCGCTCGAATCAAATGATGTACCGCAAAGGCTTGTGCTGAGCTTCCTCTATGAGCTACCCTTCGGTCCCAAGAAAGCGTACGCTTCGCAAGGTCTGATAAGCCACATCATCGGCAACTGGCAATTTAGTGGAATCACGGTGTTTCAGAAAGGCATCCCGCTCCGTATCGCAGCTTCCGACACCACTGGACTCCTCGACTTCGCATTGAACGTGGGCCGAGCTAATCGCTCGAAAGATCCGGTGCTACCCAGCTCAGAACGAACTACTGACCGATGGTTCGACACATCTGCTTTCTCGATAGCGGCGCCGTATACAATGCCCAACGATTCGCTGACGCAACCGAGGCTCCGCGATCCGGGCCGAAGAAATTTCGACATTTCGCTTTTCCGCACACAGCGCTTCGGAGAACGATGGATGGCGCAGTTCCGGGCAGAATTCTACAACCTGTTCAATACTCCTGCCCTCAGTCTTGGCAACACATCCAGCGTCACCGTAAACGCTCCGCAGTTCGGTAGAATTCTGATAGGGACCAATCCGCGTAATATTCAGTTCGGTTTGCGGATTGTATTCTGATCGTGGACTTCGACAAGGAGATGCACGCTTATGACGGCATATCGGATCGAGAGCGGTCGGTTACACCTTGGGCCATGCGGCACTTGGGAAGTTAAATCGGGGGGTATCATTTTTGATCCTCCGAGTCCGGGATGGCTTGGCTATCTCGATGGTAATGATTTCGTCAACCAGATGCCGCCGATGGAAGCAGATGGTGATCTCGAAGTGAATCTGGAAGGTGGAGGTAAGCTTCGAGGCTGTTGCTGTGTGTTTGAGACCAGTCACGCTCAAACCTGTGTTACCGCTAAGTTGGAGCCCGTAGAGTTTGTCGAGCCTCCTGTCTCTGAGGCTGACTAGAACTTATAACACGATAGACTGTGTGCGATGCGTCAACGCACATTTCTGTCCATTGCTTTCCTGTCCCTGTCGACACTTCTTCAAGCGCAATCCAGCGCCGCAAGCCCCCGCATTGCGGCTCGTATGAAGGACATGATCCAGGCCAAGGAGATACCTGGATCGGTGACGCTAGTAGCAACACGATCCGGCGTTACACACCTGCAAGCCATCGGGAGCGCCGATCCGGCCGGTACGAAGCCCTTGCGAAAGGACTCAATATTCTGGATCGCTTCGATGACGAAGCCGATTACCGGTACGGCAATCCTGATGCTGCAGGAAGAGGGAAAGCTTTCCGTCGACGATCTGGTCGGAAAGTACATTCCGGAACTCGGAAGTTTGAAAACACCTTCCGGAAAGCCCGCTAATCTCACGCTTAAGCATCTGATGACTCATACATCGGGCCTACCCGAGGCGACGCCGGATGAATCGAGAGCGGCTAAAAAGCTCGCCGATCTAATACCTGCCTACATCAATAAGCCAATGCAGTTCGATCCGGGGAGCAAATGGCAGTATTGCCAGTCCGGTATCAACACACTCGGCCGAATTATCGAGGTCGTGTCGGGCCAACCGTACGAAGTATTCCTTGAGAAGAAGTTGTTCGGTCCGCTTGGAATGAAGGACACGACCTTTTACCTGCGACAGGAACAGTTGGAGCGTCTTGTCTCTCCGGTCAAGCGCGCTGAAGATGGGACTCTCACAGAAACCGCGATAGGTCTGCTGCAGGGGAAGTCCCCAACGTCAACCGACCGATATCCCGCAGCCAACGGAGGACTCTTCTCAACAGCGCCCGACTATGCCCGCTTTGCCCGTATGATCCTAAACGCCGGCAGTTTGGACGGAAAACGATATCTGAAGCCGGAATCCGTCCGGCAGATGACGACCGTTCAATCAGGAGACCTGAAGACCGGCTTCACACCGGGAAACGGCTGGGGACTGACATGGTGTCTCGTTCGCGAACCGCGAGGCGTGAGTGCGATGTTGAGTCCGGGGACGCACGGCCATGGCGGAGCTTATGGCACACAAGCCTGGATCGATCCGGTCAAAGGCGTTGCGCTGATCCTTATGGTGCAGCGGTCTAATTTCGGCAACTCCGATGCGTCAGCCGTCCGGCAAGCGTTTCAATCAGCGGCATTGGAGTAGCACCATTCTTTCCAGACCTCACGGTATGCAGTTGCCAAACGACTGGCATACGCGGCTTCATTGGTGAGTGTGGATCGTTGCATCATAGGTCGCAATTCAGTTCGCAGCCGCGCCAGGCCAGGAAGATCCGATGCCAGTTTTGTAACCGACTCGACGTATTCTTCGGGTGTCGTCACGATCCATCGTTCAAGACCTGCGGCCGCAAGCACCGAAGCCCCGTACCGCGACATCGGACGATCCCCGGTCATGGTCACAACTGGCACGCCCATATACAGGGCTTGGCAAGTTGTCGTGACTCCGGCGTAAGGCCAGCAGTCGAGTGCGATGTCGGTCTGCTGGTACAAGCGCATGCTTTCGTCGGGAGGTAAGGCGCCCTTCCAAATCAGACGATCAGCCGTTACTCCCAGGGCTAGAAAACGCTGCTCAATAGGAAGCTTGAACTCGGGCGATACAGAGGGTTGTCCTTCGTAGACGTGATGCAAAAGTATGCGCGATCCCGGAACACGGCGCATAACTGCTGCCCACAAACGAAGCGATGCAGCGCTAACTTTCTCCAGGCGATGAAAACAAGCAAAGGTCACGACCCCGTTATTCAGAGCCGGCAGTCCGTTGACCTCAGGCGCATACGCCGGCGCGGTGTAACAATATGCTGTTTCAGGCAAGCGGATGAGTGTTTCTGGGTACAGATCCTCGGCGCCCGGAGGATCAATGATGGAGTCCGTTATCCGAAAGTCGAGGCCAGGGACTCCTACGGTTGCGAGATAATCGCATCCCGTACCCGTGATCGGCGCCGGTTTGCGCGCCAGAAGCGGCAATCGGTTGTCGCCCGCGTGCCCACCACGTTCAATCAGAATATCGATCTGGTCCTTTCGGATAATCGCATCGGCTTCTTCATCCGAGCAGAGTGAAATGTCCCGCCATCGTGGACATTCCTCTGCGAAGCGGGTCGTCACGTCATCGGGGAAACGTGTTGCCGAATAGCAGTACATTTCGATGTCCGGCTTGGGATACAACATGCCGGGAAAGAAGAACGTGATGGCGTTGGAACGAAAAGCGCTCGATAGTAGGCCGACACGCAATACACGGTCAGGATCACGGTCCTTCGAGAAAGCTGCTTCGGGGGGAGGAAAGAGGTCCGCAAATCCACGGTGCGCACGCGCAAACGCTTGCGCATCCAGATTCTCGTCGTAGTTGAGCGAAAGGAGGAAATTCGACTGCGCAAACGGGCTGTGAGGCCGGAGACTGGCCGCAATGCGCAGCGCTTCGATCGCCTGCTGGATGCGACCGGCACGTATCAGGAGGCTGCCGTAGTTGTTCCAAACGCCAAAGTGTTTGGGATGACGAATGGTCAGCTCTGCATATTCTTCAAGGAGTGCGGGCAGGCGCTGGAGCAGGCTAGGATAGGGCTCCAGCGCCTTGATATCTGAATCCGAACTGCTCACTTACGGTTTATCAGGCTCCTCAAAGAAGAGGTGAAGTGATCTGGCGGTCTCCAGCTTTTCCTCGGTAATGAGTTCATGTTCGACGCCATTGTTGTCGACAAAATGAGCTCGTCGCAAATAGAAGGTGGGCTTCTCCTTACCTTCAATAGTGATCGACTGGAGACCAGCAGTAACATCGCCTATTGCGGCTTCCATTTCCTTGGACTCGTAAATATTGTCTTCGAAATGTAGCTGAACCATCTGTACTGTAGTGGTGGACATGATCCTGAACCTTCTATACCTTGCGCCTCGCGGCTCTAAATTTTGTAACCCGAAGATCGTGTTTATACCATGAATCATCCTGCACATGCAATGTAGATTCCGGGTGCTTGCACGCAACGCAGATACGCGAGGTCAGTTAGAGAACCGCCTTTCGACGGTCGGGCAACGTTGCTTGTTGATTGTCGACGATTACTTAAGCGCTCGTACAGAGCGACGTCACCGATTCGCGATGCGCGCGAATAGTCCTTATGTTCTGGCCCGGATGAAGGGCTCTGAAATCTGGGTGGGACCTGAAGTTATTCCGGGTAAGACCGCCTGCTGGCGTTGTCTTCAATGGTGGCTGCTGTTACGTGAAATCGATACATCATGCGACACTGGCAACCCCGATACCTATCAGCTTGTTGCCGATCTACTTGATGGTGCTCAATCGCTGCAGGGCCGCATGTGTTCCATGGCAGACCGTAACTCGAGGCCTGTATGGCACGAGATCCTGAGGCGGCCAGACTGTCCCGATTGCGGCGCCGGCATGCAAGCTGGCCTTGTTGGCTCGCTGGAACGGATACGGCGTTCAGTCAGCGCCATCACGGGCTTCGTCACAGACATCGAGACGTCTGAATCCCATGGATCTGCTCTCTCCTTTGGGCATATTGTGACGCCGCACGCGCCGAACGTCCCGAAGCAAAGGGCGGCAGGACGGATGACTATCGCGGGTCAGGGAGTGGACCCCGACTCAGCGGAGTTGGCGTGTCTCGCCGAAGCCGCCGAACGGTACAGCGCCGTTTTCCAAGGTCACGAGCCCCGTGTGTGTGCCACCTACGACGAGATTAGCGAATTCGCTATTTACCCCGCTGAACTACTTCAGTTTAGCGAGCAGCAGTACGAAAACCGCTACGCCTGGAATCATGGGGAATGGGGCTTTCCATATGTTCCACCCCGATACGATCCACGGCAGCAACTGGAATGGACAGCCGTATCCTCGATTACGAAACGAACCGAAAATTACCTGCCCACGCAATACTGCTACTCGGCAAGCGCGCCTGCCGACACGCCGCTATACTGTGTTCCGGACTCGAATGGCTGCGCCGCCGGGCAAACGCTTCAGGATGCGGTCGCGCGCGGGTTTCTGGAACTCGTAGAACGCGATGCGATTGCGATTTGGTGGTACAACCGCATCCGCCGTCCCGCTGTACATACGGACTACCTGGACGATCCGGAAATAGTGAGCGTCTGGGGAGAAATCAAGAAGCGGCGGAATGTGGAGATGCTCGATCTCACAACCGATTTAGGCATATTCGTATTCGGAGCGGTCGCGTGCGATGCCGCGGGAAGCGACATCACACTCGGATTCGGAGCTCATTTTGACCCGAAGCTTGCGGCTCGTCGTGCTGCGAGAGAATTGGCGCAGGTCAGTGCTGAATGCGATGAATTGCCTTCCGGAACTCCACAGCGTGGCAGCTTGGAGTATGCGTTCGCGCGTTGGCGCGAACAAGCTCGCATTTCGTCCGAGCCGCACCTTGTTCCTATCCGAATCTCTTCGAACGAAAGACGCGTGAACTATTTAGACCCGGGAGTTAGCGTATTCAAGCAGTGCGTACACACGTGCAAACAGCATGCCCTAGATTTATTAGCTTTGAATCTGACGCGCCCAGAGATTGGACTGCCGGTTGCGCGTGTGGTCTGTCCGGAGTTGCGTTCTCCATGGCGCCGACTGGCCCCTGGAAGGCTCTACAACCTCCCGGTCAAACTTGGATGGATTCCAAGCCCACGCGCCGAACATGAGATGAATCCCAGTCCTTATTGCCTCTGAGCGATTTTCGGACCCGATGGGATGCGCATGCGTTTGAGGGCTCTTTCAAAGCGCGGATCGTTCCGTATCCCATCAAAAGATTGATGGATTTGCGCAATCTGAATCCCGGGATCGCGAGATTCGTGGGCGCGGTCGAGCCACAGCAAGGCATCTTCCACCTGTCGCATCTCCGCGTATGCCCGGGCCACGTGGAAGGGCTGGAACGCGTATAAGTGCGGGTTTTGGATTGCTTCCTGAAGACGATCGAGAGCCTTGTCCCGAGAGCCTAGAATCGCGTATGTCACAGCTCCGTAAGTCCGCGCATGACCCGGATGACCAGAGAACTTTGCGGCTTTCTCGGCCTCCTCTTCCGCCAATGCCTTCTGTCCTAATCGCGCGTAAGCTTCCGCGAGAAGTTCGTGCGAGATCCAGTAGTTCGGTTGCCGCTCTTCTATCGTCTTCAGTAGCCGCACTGCTTCCGCGTACTGGCGAGTGAAATAGTGCATCAAAGCGTTATTGAAATTAGCGGGCAAGGAAAGCTCGTCAAGCCGCACGGCCTCTCCTGCTTCACGGGTGCATTCGGAAAAACGGTTCAACTTCAGAAGCAGAGCGGAATACCATTGGCGCGCGAGAACATCGTTGGGGTCCAACTCCAGCGCTCGCCGGAAGCTGCGCTCAGCGGTATCCCAGTCCAAGTCATACAATGACGTTGCGAGAGCGAAAGACGCGTGCGCATGACCTAGTTCAGGATCGATTGTGAGAGCACGGATCGCAGATTGCTTGGCCTTCAGCAAGGCCTCGGCAGGGGGCTCCTGGCCGTTATCGCCCAGGGCACACCAGACATCGGCAATTCCCGCATACGCCTGCGCAAAGTTAGGATCAAGTTCTATCGCCCGAGAGAAATGCACGATTGCCTGCCGCATGTCGGCGACATTTCGGCGATTCCAGAAATATCTGCCCTGCAACAGGGCATCGTATGCTTCCGGTACAGTTTTCAATGCGGTCCGCCCTCCAAATCCCGACTGTGCCAGAGCCGGCACTAGCACCGCGTGAATGTCCCGCGCCAGCTCGGTTCGCAGGTTCTGAAGACTCCCAATAGGACGACTGAATGACTGCGACCAACGTCCTGACTTGCCGTGCGAATCGACGATCTGAGCGCGGACTTGGATGACATCGCCTTCCTGACGAACGGATCCCGTAACCAGCCAGGAAACCTTAAGCGTGCTGGCAACTTCGCGCGCCGGAAGAGATCGGCCTTTGAAGTAAAAAGAACTGTTCCGTCCGGCGACATTGAGATCCGGATCCTTTTGAAGATCCTTGATCAGCTCTTCTGTGAGACCGTCCGCAATATAGTCGATACTGGAGCCGCTGAGGTTCTCAAATGGTAGTACACCGACAGAAACTGAGGCTCTCTTCGATGAATCGTTCATCCAAACAGAACCGAACGCGATCATCACGCCTGCCGCGATGCAGGCAGCGAAAGCTGCCACGCGCGACATTTTGGCTCGTTTGCTGACTCGAAGATTTCGGATGAAATCCCCCGCCGTCTTGAAACGATGGGACGGGTTGGGATCAAGACAGCGGTTTAGAGTCTGGCGAAGGTGAGAGCTTTCCGCAAAGTCTTCTTTCGAGGCTACTTCGCTGGAAGACAATAACTCCGAGGCAAGCATGCCAAGAGCGTAAATATCCGAGGCGAAACTCGCCTTACCTCCAGCATGGAGTTCCGGCGCCATAAAAGCGGGCGTTCCCCCGCCGGCGAATGTACTGTCTCCCGCCCGGAGATCGACATTCCGCGAAAGTCCGAAATCGGTCAGCACCGCGCGAACCGAATCGCCCGACCTCAGCAGGAAAACATTGCCCGGCTTAATGTCGCCATGAACGACGCCCGCCTGGTGACACGCATCGAGCCCGGCAGCAATATCCGCCAGAAGCGAAAATGCTTTTTCTGCCGGCAAAGGTTCACGCTGCTCCTTCAGCGATTGCTGTAGGGTCTGCCCATGGAGCAATTGCATCGACAGAATCAGGATCGGATTGCCGTCAGAGTCGAGATCGTCGAACAGGTCATGAACGCGGCAGACATTCGGGTGCGTTACTTTACGCGCCTTGCGGACTTCGGAGCGAATCTGATCGAGAGCTTTCGAATCGGCCGCGCTGGCAGCAGGAAGAGTTTTAAGCGCCACCTGCTCCCGGAGCGACAGGTCGAGAGCTTCATATACCTCACCCATTCCACCCCGCCCGAGGAACTGCTTCACCACAAAGCGCCCACACAACGCGAATTCGGGAGCAAACCGTGGCGGAACCACGGGAGCCGGCTCCGTTATTCTGGCAATTGGTTCTTCCAGGAAGTCATTCGAGACCGAATGCAAGTGGACGAGCCGAAGAACCTCGCTCGCCAGTTCATCGTCGCCGCATAGTTCGCGCGTACGACTCTCGCGTTCGGACTCCGGCAGATCGACAACGCTGTCGAATACGACTTTTATTCTCTGCCACTGATCGGGCGACATTTCAGCCCCGTTTTCCCATTTCACCATATAGCCAAGCTTTTGCAAATCGCCAATCGCGTCTTACCGTAATTTCACTTACACTTAAGGCTTCCGCGATTTCGGATTCCGTGAGTCCTGCGAAAAAACGCATCTCGACAACTCGACAAGGTCGAGCGTCTACTTTTTCTAAGCGTGACAGCGCCTCATCAAGGATCAAAATATCTGTGATATCGTGCCCGTCCGCAGGGTTCCTCTCATCAAGCGAAAGTATCTCTGCGCCGCCACCGCGTTTTTCCGCGTTCCGAGAACGCCCGTGATCGACCAGGACCCGGCGCATCGTCTGGGATGCAAGAGCAAAAAAGTGCTTTCGGTCTGTCGCTGACACCACGTCGCCAAACAACCTTAGAAACGCTTCGTTTACGAGTGCTGTGGGTTGCAGAGTATGAGCGCCGCGTTCGCCCTTCATATGGCGGCGGGCGAGTCGCCTCAGCTCATCGTAGACGACGTTGTAGAGCTCAGCCTGGGCAGCGTCCTCGCCAGATCTGATCCGGCCAAGAAGTACGGTCACATCATTCGATTCGCCCATGGTCGTTGACAGTGTCCACAATCGTAGCTCAGCAGCGCCAATCTTGCACTGCCTTTTTCGGGGTTGCAACCTACCAGTGCGAACGCGCGTCACGTGCTCAACCGTAGTAACGGGTAAGCGCCTCCCGCAAATGCGCTATTGGTTGCCCATAGCTGTGAAAATAAAACGAACCGGTGACCTCTTTCGTCTGATTTGCGCGCCTTCCACTATGAAGCCACAATACGGAACGGTCGATTCGGATCATAAGATGTTGTTAGGCTTTTCGGCCTCCGGCCTCGTCAGCAGATGTATGGACAGTGGATGTAGGAAATTTTCACTACATTTTCTTCGAAGTCTGCGCCAATCTCTTTTTGTGCTACGCGTCATTAGCTATGAGCATCTATACCGACATGAGGACCGCCAATTCGCGACCTGTGGTTCGACGCTGCAGCCCTCGCTCAAAACGTAACAGGTCGTACAAGGTCGAT
>DASQLD010000542.1:0-13643 GCA_035630195.1 Bryobacteraceae bacterium | reverse complement strand
GGGCTAAGCGAATGGTCCGGGTGAATGAAAAGGGTTTCGAAGCGGCGACGGCCTTTTACACAGCGGTGATGGAAGTGAGCCGCGGTGTTCAGTGGTCGAGGAAGCCAATTAAGGCCCGCTAAATGACGCAGATCTGCTGGTGGCTTGTGGACCTCGTTTGCCGGACTTTCGAGCCGGCCGAGCGAACCGCAGTACGTGGGGATATCGCGGAGTCAGGCGAGACAGCGACCTGTGCTCTGTACGATGTTGCGGGTTTGTTCGTGCGGCGTCAGGCAGCGTTGTGGGCAGACTGGAAACTATGGTTGACCTTCGTCGGACTTGTTGTACCGTTCGGTTGGATTCTGAGCGGCGTAGCGACTTGGGTCGCTGACGGCAGTGCCATCCCCATCTGGATGTACGCGAACAACTGGACTTGGACCTATGTTACGAACCAAGCGTTCCGGCTTGATCTCATCCATCACAGCTTCACCATAGCGAAACAGTATCTAACTCTGTTTTGCTGCTCGTGGACATGCGGTCTGATGCTGGGAGTTCTCTCCCGCCGCGCGATTCCAGTCATTGCAGCCATGTTCTGCCTGATGCTAATGGTTAGAGGAATCTTTAGCGCGCGACAGCTTCATGGGCAGGGACACGAGGCGGTATTTTCGCTCGTGTTTTATAGCGTGATCTTTCCGTTGATCGTCCTGACAATGCTTGTATTGTTGCCAACGCTATGGGGGATGCGCGCCGGACTCGCGTTGGCTCACTTTCCTTTCCACATACAGACAATTGTTTGGTCATCGGCGCTTCTGACGTTGACTGCGATGGTTGGGCAGCAGTGGTTTCGGTGGCCAATGCGAGGCCCCGGTTGGTCGCTGGTTCTTGCCTTTGCAACTCCAGCAGTCTATCTGGTGGCGAAAACAAGGCGTCGGCAACTTTCGTGAATACAGGCTCGCCATTGAGAGTCGGCCTCGCCGCGTCGATCGCCCTCTGCCAGAATTTACCAACAGATTATCCACAGTGGCGAGGGAAAACTCGTGACGGCTCGGCCAGTGCTTTTTCCAAACCGAAATCGTGGCCTGAGAAGCTAACCCTCAAATGGAAGGTTGAGGTAGGAGACGGTTACGCAACACCGATCGTTGTTGGGAACGTCATTTACGTATTTACGCGACGCGAGAGCGATGAAGTGATGAGCGCGCTCGATGCCGCGACCGGTAAGGTCAAATGGCAGACACGATACCCAGCGCCGTATCAAGTATCTCCCCCGGCACGCGAGCACGGCGGAGGTCCCAAGGCGACTCCGCTGTTTCATCGTGGCAATGTGTACACGGTCGGAATCAGTGGAATCGTGACGGCCATTAACACAACCAACGGCAAGCTTTTATGGCAGACCGCAGCGGCAACGGAACAACCGTACTTCGGAATGGCCGCTTCGCCGCTCGGATATGACGATTTGATTCTTGCTCATCCAGGCAACTATGGTCCGTTAACCGCATTTGAGGCCAGCACCGGCAAAGTAAGGTGGGCCGCTTCAGAGGGTGGCGCATATGCATCTCCGATCCTGGTTGAAATCGGTGGGACGAAGCAGATCGTAGCGACTACGCAGAAGAGCTTGCTTGGTATCTCTGTCGAGGATGGATCGCTACTTTGGAGACACGCGTGGGCTCCGGAGATGCCAATCATTACGCCGGTCCAATACGGCGAAGTACTGCTTGTTAGCGGCCGCAATGCAGGTGTGGCAGCGATACGGCTCCGAAAAAAAATTGGCAAGTGGACAAGCGAAATTGTATGGGAGACGAAGGAAGTGTCAATGTACATGAGCAATCCGGTGCTCATTCGTGACACGTTGTTTGGCTTGTCTCACACAGCCAGCGGACGATTCTTTGCGCTTGATGCCAAGACGGGTAAGATTCTTTGGTTAGGCGAGCCACGGGAAGCCATGAACACGGCGATCGTGAAGGCGGAAGATTTGCTCTTCATACTCAATGACGACGCTGAACTGATAGTCGCGAGAAGCAGCGACGTAAAGTTCGAACCGTTGAAACGATACATCGTTGCTGAGGCAGCGACGTGGGCTCAGCCGGCTATCTCTGGCAAGCGGGTATTTGTCAAAGACGTTTCGTCCCTGGCGCTCTGGACTTGGGACTGAGTCACTCCGACCGAAGCGCGGTGATAATCGGCGCATTCGCAGTGGATCGAACTGCGATCAGGGAAGTGATAATGCCAACGACGAGTACTGCACAAAGCAGTCCGATCAACGTCAACCACGGAGGTGTACCGCCGCGCTCCAGCACTGTCGGAATGACGGCGATGCCGGCAGTTACGCCCCCGGCTCCGAGGCCGGCGAGAAGTAGAAAAACGTTTTCAGCGATGATCATTTTCGACAGATCCTGAGCGTTGAAACCGGCTGCGCGGAGAAGCCCCAGCTCACGCCGGCGTTCGAAGATATTGCGCAAGATTACCGCGGCCAGGCCGATCGTGCCCAATAGAAGCCCAAGCGCACCCAAACTCTGGAATGTCGACAAGTACGTATTCTCGACACGATGAAACGCCGCGATTCGATCAGAAACGCTGGTGGCATCGAAGCCGTAGTCACCGAGCGCTGTCTCAAGCTGGGCATCCACTCCTACGGGCGCATCGACTAAGAATACTCGGAAGCCTTGCTCTTCGGGATACGCCTTCTGGAAGTCTGCGTTGCCGATGACGATCTCGCTTTGAAAGACTGTATCGTGCAAGGCTCGCACGAACTTCAGTCGCGCGTTGCCGACCGTCATCACATCTCCCAGTTTCCTGTGCAGAACGTACATCAACGTGTTCGCGTCGACGGCAGCCGGGATCGTACCGTCGGACTGAGGTTCGAGCGTTATCCAGGAAGAGGGCGCCCCAATGACGCGCGGGTTCTGCGGCTGATACAGATTCAAGCAGCTTGCGTCGTCCCCAGGCCGAAGACGGAAGGACAACCACTTCGCGTCGACATTGAGATTCAGCGCCTGTTTGCCCTCAGGAACATTCGGATCATAGAAGACCGGGATCGCAGACTCGGCAAAGTAACGATAGCCACCTTCCGATTTTGCGCCACTGCGGCGGAACGAATCGACGGCAACGATCAGGAATGTCGCAGACGCGATGAGCGCGATGCAGAGCACGGCGCGACCAGGCCGGTGGGCCGAATAGCGAATACCGAGGGATGGCACGCTAGCGATACTGCCCCTTGCATGCTTCAGGCGACCGAAGATCGACACCAGAATCGCTGCAAGAAGCAAAGCGCCAGCGCCAAAAAATCCGCCCGCGCCTCCCACTGCCAACATGATGAATCCCAAGACAGCCAGTGCGATCGCATAGATATACGCTCGTGTCTTTCGCAGCGCGGTCTCGCGGACTGCGCGCTTGCCGATTAGTCGCAAAGCCAGGTAGATCACAATTGCAGCCATGCAGAGACCGCCGAAGATTCCCAGCAGAACACTGACCGGGGAAAATGTCATCTCCAGGTCACGAGTGCCGACGGCATCGATCCACCACGTCTTGAGCGCGTAGAGGATCAGTTTGCTGTAGAGAAATGCCGCGATCGACCCAACGATGCTACCCAGGGCTGCTACCACCAAAGACTCAATGAGCAGTAGTTTGCGGATACTGGCGATAGGCCATCCTACAGCGCGCAACGTTGCGATCTCTGCCAGGCGTTGTTCGATGCCGAAACGAAAGAACATGCCGGCGAGAAGCAGGGCGGACACGACGAGAAAAAAACTGAAGTAAAGAAAGTATTCGCCGAAGTCTGTGGCGCCACTCGATGCTTCAAGACTCGCCTGCCGTACGTTTTGAACACTCAGAATGCTCAATGGATCGATGCTGGCTCGAAGGGCCTCAGGCGATGCGGTACTGCGCATGCCGGTAACAGCGCCGTATCGCGATCGCCACAGTTCTTGTCCTGCGTTCAGCGTAATGAAGGCCTTTGGGGTTGCGCGATAACTATTCCAGTAATCCTCGTCGGCCTTGCGGATTCGGCCGAGGTCCATTGGGAAGGGCGGGTCCCAGTCAGAAATCGTCGGGGCGTCGGAGATGCCCGGGTACTCCGGTGATAAATGGCGCTGCCAATCTTCAATCGGCACAGCGCCTACATTTTGGAAAGTAGCGGTCTTTGTGATGAGCTTGCCGCTGGGATCCCAAACGTAGTATTCGAGTGTGACAGTGTCGCCTGGTTTGGCTCCTAAATCGCGCGCCGCCCATTCATTCAGGACGATTTGATCATCGGAGGCAAGTTCTGGCCTACTCATTGCAGTGGCGACAGAATAGGGGATCTCACGGCTATTGATACGGATCGAGTTTGCCAGATAGGTAAGAGCGGGCTGCGCATGCGGATCGGTTTTGCGAATGGCGGCGACCAGCGAGTCGTCAAGCATCATGCTGGCGTGTTCGACCATTCCGTCGTGCATACGGATACCGATATCGTCGAGTGTGGCTTTTGTCTTGACTGTCTGTTCTGGGTTTTCTTTCGAAAGAGCAACGTTGACCCGCCCGTCCAGCTCGAGGTCGCGTTGAAAGCGGTCGAGATTGACGAAGATCGCGCGCACAGCTCCCTGTTGCGGTCGCAGCGAGAACTCGCCCATGGCTTCGCGTGATATTACTTCTCGCGCGACACCGCGAACGGTCCGGCCCGGATCATCCTTGCGGCCGTGTAGGGACTCAGTTGGAATATCGGAAGCGCGCGCAACACGCACCAGGATGTTATCGCCGGCCTTCGCCGAAAGCTCGCTGGCCAAGGCTTCACTGAGAAGAAACTGATTGCGATCCGGAGGCTGGACGGCTCGCTGATGAAACTGCCAGAAGCGCTTGTCGACCGCGTAAAGAGCCACACGGGAAGCGCGGCGACCGGAATCATCGTGCGTAACTACTGCCTCAAGCGCGATGAGGGGAGCTTCAGGCAGCAGGTCTTCCCTAAAGGATGTGTTCGATGTGACTGCGTACTGCGTCGATCCCAGCCGGGACAATGCGAGATTCCGTAGGCTTGCACGTACCGATTCGCCGACGTTATAGGCTCCCGCCAACACCGCGACGGCGATCGCGATACCCGCGGCCGCGGCGAGATTCGTGCGCCTATGGTGGCGCAGACCGCTTATAGCGAGACTCGGAATCGTCAGACTCGTTCGAGCCTCCGATCGATCAATTCGTAACGCTGCGGCATACGGGATGCAAGTTCGCCGCTATGCGTCACGACAACGAGAATGGTTTGCTGCGCCGCGTGAAGCTCGAGTAGCAGATCTGCCACAGTATTGGCTGAGTTGCGATCGAGGTTGCCGGTGGGTTCATCGCAGAGGAGCACTTGGGGCTCGCGAATCAAAGCGCGGGCGATCGCGGCACGTTGCTTTTCGCCTCCCGAAAGCTGCGCGGGAAAATGGTCGAGCCGATGCGAAAGACCGACGCGTTCGAGTAAGGCGCGAGCCCTTGTGCCGTACGGTCCTGCGGGCGCCACGAGGGTCGGCACGAGCACGTTCTCGAGCACGGTACATTGTGGCAGCAGCGCATGATCCTGGAATACGAAGCCGATGTGCCGATTGCGAAATGCGGCTGCTTCGTTGTCGCCTAGCGCTCCAACGTTCGAGCCCTGCAAGGTGATGGTCCCGCTTGTTGGCGTATCCAATGCGCCTAGCAGATAGAGAAGAGTACTTTTGCCGCTGCCGGAAGGTCCCATGATGGCTGCCGCTTGGCCTTGCTCGAGCGTTAGATTTGCGCTCTGCAGCACCTCGACGGGACCGGCGGCAGTTTCATACCGCTTGGTCACGCTCTCAGCTTTGAGCAATGGCAGCTCCCTGGCTGACAGATTGGTAAATCTCGGCGGTGCGAGTTGCCATTTGGGCGATGCTGTAGCGAGTTCGCACACCTTCGGCCGCATGCTCACTAAGCTCCCGGAGGCGATCACGATTTCGTGCGAGATCGTCTAGAGCGGCTGCAAGGATCTTCGGTTCGTCGGGTTCGTACAGCACTCCCCCGCGTGTCTTGCCGACGATCTCGGGGAACGCCCCGCGGCTCGGCTGCACGACGGGAACCCCGTTGGCCATTGCCTCTAGAAGTGACAGACCTTTGGGGTCGGCGTAAGGACTTGGCATGGAGAATACGTCTACCGATTGAAGGAACTTGATCTTGCCGGAACGATCCGGCGAACCTTCGTACTTCAAGCCGAATTGATTCTCGAGAGTGCGCAGGTAGGTTGCATGCTCTGGCGGAAGGTATCCCGCGGCGCGCAGTTCGGCTGGCTGTTTCATGAGCGCCACGGCCTCGCAGAGAATGTGCAGGCCCTTCTCCGGCGCAACACGCGCAAAGTAGCCGACGCGTAGAGGCCCTTCATATGATCGGGGTACTGGGCTGTGTCCTTCGAGAGAAATGCCGAGAGGAGCCAGCTCGATTCGATCATGTTCAATTCCTAAATACTCGGACATGAAACCGGCATAGTAGGCGCTGACCGCGATGAAACGATCAACATGGCGCAGGTTGGCTTGTATGAGCCGTAGGCATTCCGTGCGCCATGGCCCCGGCAAGCCCTCGAGAAAGAGATCCTCGCCTTGCAAAGTGCAGGTAATCGGACACTTTAGGGCTCTCTTGAGAGGTTCGGCCAAAGCGATCAGCAGAGTATACGGCAAGTCGATGACATCGGCGCGGGGTTCTTTCACGAGCCAGTCGACAAGTTTGCGGATCTCTCTTGCCTGATACCCGTTCTCACCGCGCAGCATTGAAGCCGTCATTTCACCGAGCATTTTGGGATCGACGGAAATGGAATCTTTTGTCGCGAGTTTGAGGGCCCACTCCGAATCCCAGAGCTTATCGAAGAACGACGGCAGCTTACGGAAAATCGGGTAGTGCTGCTGGAGATAGACGCTAATGCCGCCGAAGAATATCCGGTCGGAGCTGACATTCTCGTCGTCGGTTAGCGTGGGTGTGTACATCGGGACCAGCAAAACATCGTGGCCCTGGCGGATGAGCTCGCGCGCAAGCGAGTTATCGCGCAGACACGTGCCGCAGTACATTCCCGCGGCGCCGGCTGTCAGCGATACGATGCGCATTACGCCACTTGGAAGGCCCGCCGCGCGTAGAGGTGTTCGAAGAGATTGCCCTCATGCGGCTGATCCCAGCTAATTCGATTTGTCGCTATCGGGCCGAAATTCAATCGGCCGACATGCGGAGAGTTGAGCAATTGCCGTTTGAAGTTTTCATCCTTCGTGATGGCGGTAACGACGAGGGAAGGCCCGATGCGCTCGACCATTTCTGACTGCGGGCACTCGACCACAGCGGCGAAGGGGAAAAGAAACTCACGATTTGCGAGTGTGTGCTCAGGCGATTCGCAGTGCACGATGGAAGGTAGCAGGTAAGTGCAGTTTCCAAGTTCGGCGACACGGGCAGGGCGTTGCGTCGCTTCCCGCGCGCCGGGGTCGGTCAGCCCGTCGTCGATCATCGCGGATATCCGTTTCGCGACGTTAGGGTCCGCAAAGGGAGCAAGCTGCGCGGCAGGATCGTCCGCAGGCTTGGGTTGGATCGCAGATAATTTAGCCGCAAGAGCATCTGCAATGGCAGCGGCGTGGCGCGGTGTCCAAACGCCCGAGGCATTGACGCAAGAACGGCCGGAATTATCCGCGATGGATGCGGCAATCACATCAATGTGCCGCTCCCAGTTGTCGGCCTCATCGTCTCCTAGAAGAACTTTGCTGAAACCGGGGCCATGGATCTCGATGCGGGGGTCACTTGCGTAAAGCTTGGTGGTCGAGACGTCACCGAAGACCATTCCACGCCCGCTGCCGCGGAGAATCTCAGCGGCTCCGGCGTGGTCCGATGGATAAAAGTGAAACGCCTCCGGCGGCGCGCCAGCTTTCATGAGCGCCTGGATCACTCGGAAAGGCGTCCACGGCTCGGCGCTCCCAGGCTTAAGGACGAGAGAGGTCTTCAACGCGACGGCGGGAATCCAGAGGGAATGCACGCCGGGCGAGTTGCTGGGAAGAACCACTCCGAGGGTATGAGCTCGGGGGAAGTAGCTGAGACCGCCCGAAAATCCGCGATCGAGGACTTCGAGATTGACGCCGCGCGTGAGGCCCCGAAGCACCTGCTCCATCTCTGCCATGACGCCGCGAATCTTCGCCATGTTGTTGCGAACGAGAACGTAGGGAAGGCCGGTGGTGGCAGAGAGCTGCTCGACATAATCCTGTGGAGTCTGCGGAGTGTCGCCGAGCGGCAGCGTGTCGTTGGCGAAGATGTCGGCGGCGCGGCGGCAGATATCAAGCAACTGCGCTGTCGTAAACGCGTCCAGAGCGGCACGCGATTCGGCCTGCTTCAGCAAATCCCGACGAATCAACCCGACGTTGGCCTGGCTGATTTCGACAAACGGCTCGCCGGTGCGCATGTTGGCAGTGTGGGAAATCTCGACACTCCGATACGGCTGGCCGCGACGAAGAATTGGTATATGAAGCATTAATAGACTCCTTCGACGACGCTCTTTGCAAAGCGGGAGAATGGGCGAACGTTGCGCACGCCGTCCCACGCATAGTCGCCATAGGGGAGCTCGCGTTCACACTCATCCCGTTCGAGGAAACGCGGCATGAAGAACTCTTTGGTCAGAGTTGTCAGACGGACACGGCCGGTTTCACCATAGCCGACGAGCTTCGTGGCATCGTCAAAATCCACGACTTCGATCATGGCTCTCGGGCAAGGCGGGTAATAAATGATCGCCCAGTTGTCTTCGACTAGCCGGGGTTTATGGACGGCGAGGCCCATCAGCGTATTGCCATAAGTGGGCGCGAAGTAGATACCGTCCATCAACTCTTCGACGGCGAATCGATGAAATTGGGGTGTCATCTCGGTGCCGCCGCAGAATACGCCCTTGATGCCTGCTTTCTTGAGAGAGATCTTCTCGCAAAGCGCTTCGAGCAGCTTCGGTGTCGTAAAGATGCACTGGATCTCGTGCGCTTTAAGGAGTGTCAGCGCCTGGTCGATGACATGCTGCTTGTACAGCTCCATCATGCGCATCTCGCCCATCCGAATCAGCTTGATTACCCAGCGAGGGTCGAGGTCGAGCTGGAAGCAGATGCCGCCCCGATGTTGCGCCAGGTGTTCGACTGCGAGACGAAGGCGGCGAGGGCCGGTGGGACCGACAGAAATCCAGTTGGCGCCCTTCGGAAAGGCGTCGTCGGGCAAAGTGTCGCTGAAAAGCTCGTAATCGATCCGGAAATCTTCGGAGGCGATTCGCGATTTCGGCACGCCGGTGCTGCCGCCCGTCTCGAAGACAAAAATGGGCGCGCCACCCAGGCCCTTGGGCACCCAACGTCTTACAGGCCCGCCCCGCAGCCATTCATCCTGGAAATTGCCGAACAGATCCAGGTCTTCGTACTTCTTCACGTCCTTACGAGGATCGAAGGAGAGCGTTTTCGCCCGCTCCAGCCAGAATGGGCATCCCGTTTCGGGGTTGAAATGCCACTCCATCATCTCTTGGGTCCAGGCGTCAAGACGCGTACGCGCTTCCGCCTTTCTGGCTTCCAGGCTGTTCGTAGTCGCAGCGGTCAAAGTACTCATGAGGCTTATGACTAGTCTACTTCGATGCGGCTATACTCGGGTGAATGTTCGTTCGAACGCTGGCAGGTTTCGCTGCGGTGGCCGCTATTGCAATGGCGGACGATTGGCCGATGTTTCGCGGTCATAATGCGTCCGGTGTGTCACCGGCCAAGAATTTACCCGTCGAGTTCGGTCCCCAGAAGAATGTTGTGTGGAAGACCATACTCCCTCCAGGACATTCCTCGCCTGTGCTGAGCGCGAACCGCATCTTCCTGACTGCCGTGGATGGCGAGAAGCTGCTGGTGTTCTGCCTGGAGCGCGAGACAGGCAAGATCCTGTGGAGAAGAGAGGCGCCGCGCCCGCGCAAGCAGGAACTCCACAAGTCCAACAGCGCGGCGTCACCCAGCATTGCGACAGATGGCCGGAACGTTTTCGCTTTCTTCACCGATTTTGGGCTGATCTCGTATGGCCCCGATGGAGAGGAACGCTGGCGAGCGCCTTTGGGCCCGTTCAATAATCCGTTCGGAATGGGCGCGTCTCCGGTGCTGGTGAACGGTAAAGTGATCCAGGCGTGCGACGCGGAAACAGGGTCGTTCCTGATCGCAGTGGATCAACGGACCGGTAAGACGATCTGGCGGAAGGAGCGCCCGGATGCTACTCGCGGCTTCTCCACACCGGTGCTGCATCGGTCCGAGGGTCGGATGCAGGCGATCTTAGCCGGAACGAACAAACTAACTGCCTATGATGTCGATACTGGCGACGAGGTCTGGTGGGTTCGCGGCCTCACATGGCAGGTGAAGCCGACTCCGGTTATTGAGGGAGATATCGTGTACGTGCTCGGATGGGCGGGCGGATCCGATCAGGGTAATCAGGAGAATTTGCCTCCCTTTCCGGAAGTGCTTGGTTCCTTCGACGCAAACAAGGATGGCAAGCTTGCCAAAGAAGAGTTGCCTAACCCTAATTGGCAGCGCGATTTTGCGGAAGCCGATCTCGAACGTGATGGCGCTCTGGGAGCCCGTGACTGGCAGAAATATCGTGAGAAGCGCGCCTCAGTGAACTCGGTCATGGCAGTTCGTCTCGGCGGTAAGGGCGACATGACTGAGAAGGGCATCGTGTGGCAGCACTTCAAATCGCTGCCCAACGCGACGTCACCGCTGCAGTACCAGGGTGTGATCTATCTGATGAAGGAAGGCGGCATTCTGACGGCGTTGGACGCCAAGACCGGCGCGATGTTGAAGCAGGGGCGGCTGCCCGGAGCGCTGGATTATTACTACTCATCGCCAGTCGGCGCAGATGGTAAAGTGTACGCGGCGAGCGAGAACTGCCATGTTTCGGTGGTTAAGGCAGGTGGAGATTGGGAGCCGCTAGCGCGCAATGATTTCGAGGACCTCTGTTATGCGACGCCGGCGCCTGTCGATGACAAGTTGTACTTGCGAACGAGCTCGGCGCTATATTGCTTTGGGTTGGGCCAGTAGATTCAGAGTTTGTAGCGCTTCTTTAGGATGTCGCTGACGGCGCGTTCCACCTTTTTGATTGACTTCGTTCCATCGGTCGCGATAATTTCCGCCTCTGGAAAGTAAACCCGCACCATGTCCATTTCGCGATGATAGTCCTTGAGCCGTTGCTCGACCGACACGGGCGAGTCCTTCGCTTTTTTGGTGCGTTTCAGCACGGTCTGATCGGGAATTTGCAGCTCAATCACCAGCGGTTTAGGAAGGACTCCATTCTTCACCAAGTTCGAAAGATAATCGACGTGGTCCTTGGTTGAGGGATAGCCATCGAAGATGATCCCACTCGACAAGTCACCTTTCTCCATGCGCTCAGCGAAAAGGCGGTTCAGGACGGGGTCGCTTTGCGGCTCCATCCCGGAGATCTTATTCTGGCGGATCTTCTCAAATGTTGCCGCGTTGTCCTTGATCAAGTCGTCAACGGCAACGACCGGTATTTTCAAGAGGCGCGCTGCTGCGGTGGCCTGTGTCGATTTTCCGCTGCCGGGCGGTCCGATGAGCAAAACGACCGGGCCGTCCACCTTCGTTTGAGCGTGTCCCCAGCCGTAGAGCAGGACGAGGCCCGCCAACAATCGCACAAGCCTGACTTTGTTCATACTCGGTCTACTTCGGATTATAGCTGGACTAGTCGCTCTGCCATGAGCTAGAGACCATCGTCAGACCTGTCGGCACGCCGCGTGTCCGGCAGGGACGCATCCTCGGCAATAGGCTCGCGCCGATTTCTGTTTGTAACGTGGCCTTCCTCGGCAGCGGCGATATCCTGAGCGCCGGTGTGCCGCAACATCTCCTTGGCGCGACCAATCATCAGGTTGTCATCGCAATGGACGGAGAGCAGGATGCCTCCTTTGCGGATGCGGCCTTCGTAGCGTTTCGCTTCATACTCGGGAATGCCCGCGCCCACCAGCGCTCCAGCCAATCCCCCAACCACGCTCCCCGCTCCGACTCCTGCGAGAGCGGCCATGATCGGACCGGCGGCGATGAAGGGACCTAAGCCCGGAATCGCGAGCGCGCCTATTCCAGCCAGCCAGCCCAAGGCGCCCCCAGCGATACCGGCGATTGCGGCTCCAGCGGTAGCTTTCTCCGGCGCCTTTGTGTGTTTCTCATGCCCGATGTCTTTCGTTCCTTCATTGTCGGGAAAAAGGACGGATATATCCTCGGCGCGAAACCCGGCGGCCCGCATCGAATCAATCGCCATCTCCGCGTCTTGCCGCGTGCTGTAAATCCCGTACACCGCCGTGTGCGCCATGTTTTGTCTCCCTCCCTAGACGCTGAAAGAAATTTAGCTGTTTCATGAGCGGTTTTCCTTACAGTTTCCGCTTTGACTAATCAGAGCGAGAATTCGCGTGATAGTCGTTCTTGTGCTTGCGGTGATTACCGGAATTGGGAGCGCGTTTCTGGCGCATATGCGCCGGGGACGCCTCGGTGGTATTTCCGCTGTCGCAGGAGCCATCTCGCTGGCATCAGGACTCGCGACAACCCTAGCGTTAACAGCGCACGTAATTAGCGTCACAGTCAGCAATATGGCAGCGCACGAACCTGTCGTGTACGACACAGAGCAAGCTGGTTTGTTGGCCCTGGGAATCGCGATATTAATTCCTGGTCTGATATGCCTGACCCAGGCCGGAGCAGTTCTTCGCGGCGAGCTACATGCGCAGAAGCGCGCGCTCGCCGCTTCCATCGTTATTGCGGGATTCCTATCGCCGATCGCGTCAAACGATCCACTTGCGGCGCTGGTAGCTCTGCTGGCCTTAGCGAATATTGCCGCGCTGTTGGCGAGTCCAACAAACGGAGAGCTCAGCGCACCGCAAGCGTCGTTACATTACTGATCCGCGATCCCGACCGCACAACCACCTGAGCCGCATCCGAAGCCTGCACAGCTAACGAGAGCTGACAATTAATCTGATCGAGTCCGGGGTAACCCGGAGCGCGACCAGCGAAGGTCACAGCGCAGGCCTGACCCCCGAACGTAACCTCTGGTTGAATATTTGCCCAGTTTAGGCCGTTTCGCTCGGTTGTGCTGCCTAAACCGGTTAGAAAAAGCGATACATAGTCGCCCGGCCTAAGTGGCGATTGCGGTGTCACCACCGTTCCCGTGATCGCGTTCAGCGCCGGCGCGAAGATGGCTGGCCTTACCGGTTCCACAAGGACATTGACGGTATGTTCGCCGGTCGAGTTTTTGACTTGAAGCTTGACCAGGCCCGAAGCATTTTCGGGGATGAGCGTGTTTACCTGCGTTGCGTCGGCATAGCTCAAAGGCATCGGCTGACCTGCGACAAGCACTTCCGAATCGGATAGCTGTGATCCGTAAATGGAGATTAGACTGCCGGGGGCGACGGTTCGAGGGAAGACGGCGGCCGCTGATGGGAACACGCCAGCGATGTTGGGGCCGGGTTTGTACGTGATCGGGCGCATCTCTCCGGCGGCCAAGGGCACGGTGAAGGACGCAGTAGAACTCCCGAAGTTGATTGTCAGTTGGGACGGTTGTTCGACGGATAGAAAGTCGCTATAGGCGACTTGGGAGCCGGTCCGGATGGTAAGAGCGGTCGATCCGGCCGTGACTGACGAAGGTGTCAGGATTCGATCGGTTGCGTCCTTTGTTCGCAGCATCACGCCCGCGCGTTTCGAGTGTTG
>DASQLD010000541.1:0-18023 GCA_035630195.1 Bryobacteraceae bacterium | reverse complement strand
ACAGTGAGGGTATATTCCTGCCGGCTGAGAAAACAATTAAAACTGAAACGGACAGTGATCGTATCACCCGCATTGAAGTCGCCCAAATCAATTCCCTCAATCCGTGTATTCGTCCCAAACACTTCGACACCCAGCCGGTTGCGAATGAGCATTCCAATCATCGGTCTTGATACAGGCTTGTTGAAACGAGCCGTTACGGCAATGACGATCGTCTCGCCGGCTTGAGCCGCGTTAACCTCGGCTCCTTTACTATCGAGAATCTGAATCGCCGTAATCGTGCTGGCGCGATCGCCATGACGGTAGTTGCCAGTAAGTTCGCTTTTCTCGGCATGAGTGGCTTGCCGATCGTGAACCAAGGCTACGTATCGGTTCACTACATCCGAGGGAGCGCCTTCACAACAGATCTCGCCCTTAAACATCAAAATGGCGCGGTGGCAGAGCCGTTTTACCAACCCGAGATCATGGGATACAAAAAGAATTGTAACCTTGCGCTCTTTCATTTCCTCCAGCTTCTGGAGACATCGATTCGCGAAGATTGCATCGCCGACAGCAAGCGCCTCGTCGACGATTAACACATCCGGCTGAACATGAATGGCCGTAGCAAAAGCGAGACGCACGTACATTCCAGTCGAGTACTCTTTTACCGGCCGGTTGATGTAATCGCCGATCTCGGCGAACGCTTCAATCTCGGAAAAAACACGTTCGGTTTCTCTGCGGGACAGACCCATGATCTCCCCATTCAGAAAAACATTCTCTCGACCGGAGAATTCTGGATTAAACCCTGCGCCCAGTTCAAGTAGAGCGGCTACTCGCCCTTCAACCGACACTCTTCCCGATGTCGGCTGAAGAATGCCGGTTACGATCTGAAGCAAAGTGCTTTTTCCCGAACCGTTCGGACCAACGATGCCGAGTATTTCTCCAGAGCCGACGCTGAAGCTTACATTGCGCAACGCCCAAAAGTTGGTGTGATAAGGTTCCGCTCGGAACCGCAACATCTCCTTGAGCCGGTCCGCCGGCCGATCATAGAGCCGAAACAATTTCGAGACATTCTGGACAACTACCACGGCACGAGGATAACATTCAGAGTCGAATCGTTACTGTCAGACCTGATCCCGGACGGTCCGTTCCCGCGCTTATTACGTCTAATCCGAGCTTCCATCCGCCTCCGAGTGGAGGTAATGTCAGACCATCAATGACCTCTTCCGACAATGTCGCTCCCTCCGGGATGGTCAGCGTACAAAATGTTTCTCCGTTGCGCTTCACCCGAACCGTGACAGGAGCGCCCGTTGAGCTCTCCATCACAGTGGCAAAAATGTCGCGAACCGCGTGAGGGCTCTCGACACTCAGTTCCGGCACAGCGTCGGACTGGACCGCAAGCGGTCCGTCGATCTGCATCGAGAATTGACCTCCGGATAGGGTTCGGATGCCACCATCCACCAGCCCACTGAATGCCGCGACACCGACCTGACTGTTACCCTTAACGTTTGTTACGTATAACTCAGCAGCCGCGATCCGGATATCCGGAACCACCAGCGTCTGACTGTAGCTCCCACTTGCGGGAGTTCCGAAGATTCCCTTGACGAAAGGCAAAACAAACGCCTTACGTTCCAGGCGCCAAACCTTAGCCCCTGCATCGTGGGCGCTCGCGCTGCTACCCATCACGCCGCGTTGCACCGTCAATTGCAGCCGATCCGTCGAGATCGCATCGACACTCATAAGTTCCGCTCCGATTTGAACCGATGAGCCAGGGGCGAACTCCCCTTCCTCAGCCAAGTGCAGAACAGTATCTCCCTCGGACACAGACTCCGACAGCATACCGCTGGTAGTACCAGCCAACTCGTTCCAATAATGGAGGGTTAGACTGCCCGCTGTTACCGTTCGCGTATTCGTAAAGTCCGTGAACCCAATTCCACTGATCTCGCACATTCCTTGACCAGCCGAATTCAATCCGAAGATGGGAGCAGGCGGCACCTCCAGATCGCCAGCAGCCCCACCAATCGTCCACCTAGTTAAAGGTGATAGTTCGTAAGAACACTCCCGATCATGGACATCTGCCGATCGCCCGGAGATGTGTAGCACGGCATTCTGCCGATTGGGAACTCGAAACACAACAGGACTCGTCTCTGTGAGCGCCGCGTAGTTCCATGTCGGCTCGACAATTACAAACATACTAGTTGCGTCCGGCTCCACATTCCACTTAGTTGCCAATGTCAGCAACGTGGCGGCATTTGAGAGAATTTGGCGCTCCTGCCCTCTGCCTTTCCCTCGAGAAATACGAACACTTTTCCCGCGGTACTCGTTGGGCAGCATCGCCAAAGCGTCGTTCCCGATCGTCATTTCCGAGTGAATATCACCGCTCGTCTCTGGCAAAAGCTCCATCCGCCAGTAGAAGTTCGCATGATGATAATTAGGATCCGGAGGCGCCGCGAGTTCTTCATCAACGCCGCTGTCGGTCCATTCTTCCGATAGTGCTTCTCCGTCGGCGACCCTCAACATCTGCGTAGGATTTACGCCACGATAGACTCGAAACGACGCGGTACCTGGGGCGAAGCTCAAATCATGTAGAGTCACCTTATGCGTATCGAATCCCGCCGCAAGCGTCGCTCTCGCAACGAACGATAACGCACTCTCCTCGCCGTCCGCCGACATCGCACTAATCGCGTAGTAGAGACTACGATCCCCCTTCAAGGTTCCGCCCGTCTGGTTGGTTCGCGGTGCCAGGCTCATCAATGGAATTCCCGGAGAGTTCTTCGATGGCTTCGACGGTGTGGCGAAAGTCACGGATAGAGATACTTCATAGGACCCATCCGCGGTTTCGATTGGGGTCTCCTCGATTTCAAACTGCGAGAATCCGTCGTCATCTAGAACCGTACCTACGAGAGGCTTCGGCAGGCCGGCTTCGATTCCAGGCTGGCGGCCTCCACCGACAACTCCGAGAGAACCGTCGCCACCTACATACCATTCATCGTTGTGAATCTGCGCAGTGATTGTGATGGAACGGTAGTTCAAGCCAGGCGCCATCTTCACAATACGGAACAACTGTCTCTGGAACCCCTCTTTCGCATAGCTGATTGTGATCAAGTCACCCGGCTTGAGACCGATTCCGCGAACACCCGTCTCAAACTCAATGTATGTGTTCGCTCGGATAGCCTTATCAAGTTGAAGGCGAAGTACCCGACCCGCCTGGCTGAAATTCGGTATTCCTAACGCCGTCATGCTTGCGCTAATCTCTTGTCCAGCGACTACGGCATCGGCCACATCGACTAGTGACAAGCTATCCTGCTGAAAGCCATTAAACTCATCCTGAAACTCGACGCTGTATCGGTTGGGTGTTTCAGCCGTGCTCCGGGAAAACAACCGTATTGCCGCATCACCGTTTGTTCGGCGGGCAAGGTCAGAAAATCCAGAGCCGGCGTCGCCAAACTCATAGGCGGGCCAGCCACCGTTGAGTGTTTCCACGCTATTGGAACATTCAGGCTTTGTCCCTTGTTGAATAGCAATCGATGACTCGGCTCCTAATTGCAACAATCCGCCGGCTCCATAGGTAAGGTACAGCGCGGCGCAGTTGCGAACACCCCGTATCACGTCCGCAGCGCTCCGACGTTTTCGAACCACCAAATTGCATTGGAATCGCGGAATAGATCTGACGTTCCCGTGCAGATCGGTAGTTTCGATAGGTTCCGAGCAATAAGCGGCCGTCCGGGCAAAGCTCCCGAGGTCGATTTCATTCATGGCCCAACCCGAGCGGCCGAGCAAATCAAGCAGCACCCAAGCCGGATTGTTCGTAAATACGTCACCACCAAAAGCGCCGCCTTCGTCGTAAGTCGGAAGCTTCATGCCACGAATCAGCACCTCTACTTTCGGAAGTGATCGGCCATCGCTAATCCTGTTCGGAACGACAACGGAAAGCACTGCCATGCTGCCGTAGGGATCACCTGTAGGATTACCCTCGCCGTCCTTGAAACCGAGGTTGAATGAACCCTCGCGGGCGCCGAAGCTGGCAATATTGAACCAGCCGGTTGCAGTCGGCTTCTCAGCCGAGTCGCCCGACGGCAACTCTATATCGTTCACCAGGACTTTCGTCACGCCGTCGATGTGTCCCATCCCTAGCAGCACTTCCATGTGCGTAAGGTTACCGTCATTACGTGCAAAAACAATCGGCGGCCGATACCACGCCGTGCCATATACGAGAGGCACGAAATCGTTGTAGCGGCCCTCATTCTCAACGGCGCCGCTTAAGTGCGTGCCCTGCTCACCATAGCTCTTAACGCCGATGGTTGAAGGCACGAACTGAACTCCGCCGAAGCGTCGGGTCGTTATGCTTGCGATATCCACATCGAACATGCCTCGTTCCACACAAGCCGCCTTCGTGTAGTTACAATCTGTGAACGGTGTCGTGCCATTTAGATTGCCTGCCCCGCCTTCCACACCTGCGGAGTAGCCACACCGATAGAATGGCGAGTATCGCCCGCGGTCACCGCCGTCTATAGCTGTCTGACGCTGCGCCGACGTCGTTGGAAACATCCACGGACATCGGCGTTGAATGCGAACATCAGGCAGCAGAACGCGCTGAAGACTCATGCGGCTGAGAAAAGTCAGTCGAATCGTCGACTCTGTAATTTCATCGGGCGGGTTGCATGATCCACGAAAGATCACCGCTTCATCGGAGGCGGCTTCACCACTCGCAACATTCAGAAAGACGAAACTCACGTTGAGCCGTGAGCCTTTCCAACGAATCGATCGCTCCACTTGGGAGAAGTAAGAATCCGCGTTTGCAAGTGTTACCGACACCTTGGAAAGTGCGTCGATTCCATCCTCAGCAGCGGATCGAATGTCGAACACATTATGCTTGATCACGCGGCCTTCGTATTCCCGATCGCCGAGTGTGATCTCGTGAGTACTCCAACGCTCAATCGAACCGTTCGGTAGTTCGCAGTCAAATAGCAATATGGGCGTTTCAGTTATCTGCCTGCTCTTGATTTCGTGTACTGTCATGTCGTCACCTCTCGAACTGTCACTACCGTGATCTGCGTTGAGTGATCATTTGGTCCGCTCGAAATGTATTCGAACTCATCCTGATCGAAGCGGGCCACAGAAACGCCCGAGGTGCTTGTATTCCTGCGGTACCCCGAGATGTCACGCTGTGCGTTAAGCTGGGGTCCGTAAATATCAATAGCGCTCGCGGCGGGAATCTGCATTGAGCAACGCACGTCCTCTGAATTCCCCATGATCTGCGCCGACACGCTGATACGCTCCCACTCGGAAGACACAGGTCGGATCGCCCCGATAGCTCCATCACCGGTTGTGATTCTCAGTTCAACTGCATCGGTCGATTCCGACCGAACCCAAACACCAAAGGAATATTGAAACCAGCCGGGGGCTCTAATTGACTGACTCACATCTTGCCCGGCCTGAGCGGCGTTGGTAATCCTCCACGCGCGTGTTCCTCCCTGCGGATCTTCGATGTCCGCTGCAGTCATTGAGGACCCCTGCCACACCGGGTTTGACAGGTCTTCCGTCCAGCGCAACAGATTGCCAAGAGGGTCGAACCACACAAAGTCACGAAGCTTTCCTTCGCAAGCAAAAAACAGCTCTTGAAGTTTCTCGATCTCTTCGTCGGTAAGCCCGCTGTAATTAACGGTCCAGTGATGTATTCCGGCTTCTGGGTCAGCCATCTTGACATGGCGGTCCCCGATCGACCGGTTAGAAATCGTCCGCAGAAGTGTGCGCTTCCTCAACGGAAACTGAGTCATGCTGCCGGTAATTAGTTGTGGAAAATAGAGTGTACTCACAGCGTGTTGTTCCGAATTACTAAATGTCCCTGGTATCGGTTCTCGTTGATCGCTTCCATCGAAAAGGATTCCTGATCGAAGCTGCAGTCCGAATACTCCGCTTCGTCCCAGGGATCAATAAACGTAAACGATCCGAACTGGCCTTGCATCTGCTCGAAGAACCCCTCAATTGAGGCCATTTCCGTTGCGGACAGATTATGCAGCTGAATCAGCCATCGTCGAACTGGGTGCTTCAGCTCGCGAAATCTTTGCTCTGTTCCATCGAGGAACCTCGTGATGCATGTCGAGTATGTAAAACGTCGCGCAGATGGGTACTGCGTAACGGCGCCTGTCGTAAGCAACGGAAAGGTCGCCATACTCAAAGCTCCATGACGATGTCATTCAAAGAGTTGGAATGTAGCATCGCCTCACGCACAGCCCTTGCGATATCATCTTGACGATCGAGAAAGGATTGGCTATCCATCGCCTGGATGTTTACTTGAATGCTCGGAGCTTGCGTTTGGTATGAAGCTCCTGACGTCGCTTCCGGGCGGCCACCCTGAGCATAGCGAACACTTCCGAAATCGCGGCTTGCTGTCAGTCCGGCTTCCACTGAGATCGACGATGGAGCGACAAACTTCTCGAGCGGCGGCAACGGGTCCGGCTCATTCGAACCGAACAATTTCATCAATCCCGTAACGATTGGACCCACCCCCGTCATCATCGCGGCTGTTCGGAGCATCGTCTCGCCGATGTTGCTTTCCGAGGACGACGTTGAAGCAGCCGAGGTCTTGGGGGCGGGTGTGTTTACTGAAGCGTTTGCTCTAGTGGCTTCGGTTAGTCGGCTGATTTCCGCGGCGATGACGCTCGTGTCCCGGTTTCCTTCGACATTTCCCTGTAGAGGCAACGAAGCGCCACTCTTCTCAGCCGACGTTCCGCCCGCTGAGAGGGTTTGGGGTGCTGCGCTGTTTCCGCTGTCTCTAACCGTCTCATTCAGTGATTTCACCGCGACTTCTAGAGACGGCGCGATGGTAGCCACGTAAGAGGCGGCTCGCAGCAAATCGGCCATATCACTGTTCATTCGATCTCTCCTTTGCTACTAGTTGTTCCAACAGCACGAATGCGTCTGCCTTTCGCGACGGCAATTCGTTGACATCCCCGTAACCGCCGAGCAATTTGCTCGTTTGGTAGTCCTCAAGAAAACTCAGACTGTCTCCTGTAACCAACGACTTCGGGCAGGTGGAGACGGCAACGCCGCCACGCGCCCAGACAGTCTTGTGACTCTCTTCCGGGAAGTTCAACCATCCGCATCTACGTTTCTTTTCCAGGCCTTGTGAACGGCATGTGTCGCACTTCCACGCGGCCTGGTTCGCGAAGAGAAACTGGAAGGCGACTGTTAGTTTTTTCGTTCTGCGTCCGTTAATGCGCACTCGCTTTTGATGGCCGCAACAATCTCACGACAGAGATCCTCAGGGCCGTGGGAGACGAGTGATTCCGCAGTCACCTCGCCACAGTCGAGCTCAAGACCTTCAATAGCGACAAGTCCCCATTTTAAATACAACCCGTCGATTTCAGCGCCAATGAGGCTCGCTTGGATCTGATCGGCAACGTGCGATCCCGCCTTCTCGAACTCCATCTGTGCGCTGAGTTGGCGAACACGCCGCATCAGTTCGATGCGGCGTCCAAATGTCATCCGTGCGATTGTGAACTCAACCCCTTCGAACAAATTCGACTTGATACTAGTCGTGCTTTGATAGAGCATGGCTTATCTCATCCGAAGGCGATGATTAATTCATCATCGGCGCTTCCCTGCGCTCGGCAACCGGCGAAGCGCCAGCGGAGACGGGTCTCGGAATCATCAAACTGGGGAGTTTCCACGGCAACGCTCTTGAGATAGGCGCCGAACAGTTGTCCGCTCCTCTCACCAAGTTGAAACATAGCGCTAATCGCCGAACGCTGTCTTGATGCCTGATAAAGCGCCTTTGTGCTTTCCTCATCTGAACCGTACAGTTCAAAGTCGAGGTTTACATTCCGAACTCCTGCTGCCACACATCGAATCATGCTAGATCCAAATTCGCGTCCTCTCACGTCGATCCCGTTTTCTAGCGACAGTTCTGCGGAAGTCAACGTATAGAAGCGCTCTGGTGTCACTCCCAACCACACTTGTCCCATGTGTCCGGGCACGATGGAATAGTCGAAACCGTCCAGGGGCGGCTCGGTTGGGAACTCGGCCAGACTCCCCTGCCCGGCCGCGAAGCTCACGTTGTCGATTACGTCCTGAGCTGGACCGGCAAAGTGGAACTCGTGGAAATCAGAGTTGACGACGATTTTCATTTCATCCACAACCGCCCCGCACAACACTCGCTGTACCGCTGCCTCGGGTGACCAGTAGTCGAAGATACTGGCGCTCGGAAGTGATTTACCGAGAGAGTAGGTGATTGTTGGGCTTGCGACATCCCCTACAGTAGGAGCAACGCTCAATGGCGCGTTCAATTCGACCGATAGGTCATCGCCCACCGCGGACACGAATCGCATCTCGCCGTTGATCGAGACAGCCTGACCCGCAACTAGATTGTGATTCCCACCGAATCGCACGACAACTTCTGAACTTCCTGACGAGACGACCGCTCCACTATGAAGCCGCGGGGCAGCTCCCATAGCAGCTCGGAAGAGCGGTCCATAGCTTGGTTGTTCGCCTGTGTCATTCCAGGTCGTCAGGTATGTCCTCAATTGGTAATCGGTCTTTCGACGGAGTCCGGTCGGGAGTCCGGCGAAACTACGCCCGCCAACTTTATCGCGTCGAGCCACTTTTTCAGTCGTATGCTTGACTGATAGTTTTACTGCTGGCAGCCGCTGTAGGTGCGTGATTGTCGGCGTTTCGCCATAACTCTGTTCCAGGCCCGCATAGAATCGGTTTTCGTTTGATGATAGGTAACAAGACATTTGATCGACTTACTCCATACTCACGTTGACTGTTAGTTCTACCTTGGCCGACTGGACGAAGTTTTTACCTCCGCGTTTGATCGGGCCATATTTGATTTCGTATCCGCCCGTGTAGAACACCGAAGGTGTCCACTGTCCCCGCCTTTTGTGGAGCACGTCAGTTACGGCTTCCACATACTTCTGGAGGGATCTCTGAAGTTCATTCATGTGCTCGTGAGATACACGGATGTCGACAGCCAAGTCCGCGGTACCCGAGAAGGTCCGGAATTTTTCTCGAAGATCATTCTTGACCTTTTCGCAGTACACGTACACAACGGGATAATGAACTCCGGACGTCTTCTCAGCCATCTCGGGAGCCACATACTGCTCGAGAATGTCGGCTGCTGACAGTGGGTTCAGACCGACATCACCGTCGAGGATCAACTGGCCCACTTTTCTAGGAACTCCTTGATCGCCGTTCAGATGACTCGTAAGGACCGATGTAGCGATACTAGTGATTCGCAGCATCGTCAACCTCGTGAAAGCAGGCCAGCGCTACGAACGTAATAATCGGCGCCGCTCACCTCAGGCCCTGCAAGGTCCTGTCGCAATGCTGCGCTTTGCGTCCAGACCGTCTCGGGCGCGAGTATCGAGTGATTCTGTCGACTCGCTGGGCTGTCGAGTTCGGCGGCAAAGACATGCCAGCCCACGGCATTGATCGGGGCTCTGCCGGGATCGACGCCGATGCTTCCGCCAGAGCAGTCGACGATCATCGCAGGGCTCCGCTCTCCGATCGTTCCTGAGATGTGCTGCCACGCGGTGTGTATCGCGTACATTCCGGAAGCGAGTCCTCCGTCCGGAGAAACGGTAACAGTGGGCTTAGCGGCTTGGGCCACAGCAACCGTAGTGATCCCAATCCCGTTCTGATAGAGCCGCATCAAGCCGCGTTCGCTCGCACGAGTGAATTCTTTCCAGCGGCCAAGATAACGGTCATTGAGATGTAAGTTGTAAGCATCCCGGTAGACGATACTCAGCACATGCGTAGCTAACAGATCGCGCATTTGTTGATTGACCACGACATTGCTCAACTCCGCACTGGCGCGGCGTGTCGTTAGAAAGGACTGAATCTCATAACCGATCTCGCGCTGCGCGACCGCGAGTTTCGAGCTTAGATCGATGGACTCCGTGCTAGCCACGTCCAGAACGAAATTGTCATGCTCACGCAGTTCCTGAATACTCAGGATGGTTCCGTCGGTGAACAGCATCTCTTTAACCTTTCTCCGGCCGTTTGCTCGCGCGACTCGCCGTATCGGATACGACAGTGACGTGAATCTTCCCGGCTACCGTCGCTTCCTCAGCCGCCAATCGGGCTTCGTTGGCTTCCTTGTAATAGGCATCGCGCTCTTTCACATCGGCGAGCCTCACCTTGTTATCAACAATGAGTTGTGCCGCTGACCCACGGCTAACCTCGGTCGCTCGGCCCGGCTTACCACCCTCTGGTGTTTCCAGGCTGACAACTACCACCCATGGCTCCTGTATCGTTCTTTCCACTTCACGTATTTTTTGGAAATACACTCGGATATCCATTTGCTCGTCTCCTTTAAATGAAATAGGAAGGCCCCGGTAAAGATTCCGGGGCCCCGGCCGGAACTAGCTCCGGACTTGCACTCCGTGGTTGTTGCGAAGGACAGCACAACCGTACAGCACGTCTACTGTGAACTGCTGAGCGAGCGTATTCGGCGCATAGCTCATCAACACACGAACGCCAAAGTTGCCCATCTCGGCATACTCCGCAATCGCGCCGGTTCCCGGAAGAGGCTGAGGCAGACGACGGGTCACCAAACCGATCGCATTGCGCGCAAACGCCATGTTCTGTGTGGTGATGGGGGTCATCCCGGTCTTCGGAACGAACTGCGAACGGAAGACAAAGAAATCTTTGATCTTGCCGACGTTGCCGTCGACCAAGGCTCGCAGACCCGCTTCGCCAGCGCTGTTGAACTCGCTGAAGCGCGGAATCTGACGAAGTTGCGAATACGCACTGCCGTCGACAATCAGGTACTTGGGCTGGCTGGCCGGTACCTTTGCATTGAACAGAGCGGTCTCCGCGGTGTCGATCGCCGCTTCGGTTAGGGCAGATCCGCCAGTACCGACTGCGGCATTCGACGTGAACTGCGAGTACAGGTTCAACAGATCCGTTTCGATCTTCTCAGCGAGCGCGATTACTGCCGGCTGCATGTACAGCTTCAGCAGATCCGGCACAGCAAGAATCTTGGTAACGTCGGGAATCTGAAATGTTGCCTCGGCGTGCGTATTGAGGACGATCGAAGCGTTCCCGACGTTCGGATTCTGCGTAACTACAGATCCGCCCTCGGCAATATTGTTTGCTACGAGGGTCGGAGGAATCGGCACATTGACCGTGTCGCCGGCTTGAGCGAGCGTAGGCTCGAAGTCCCGATTCACCAGGTTGCCCATAACCAGGTTGCCCATGAGCGCCGGGAGCGCATCTACCGCGACGAGTTTCACGATCGCATTCGCCAAATTGGCTGATGTAATGACTGGCATTTATCTTCTCCTGTTCTTTCTTTTACTTACAATTTCCGGCTTCAAAACGCACTTCGACTTACAATCGGTTACTGCGGTTTGAGATGCCTGTTATTTTTCGCGCCGAACCTTACGCGCCGCGAATTGTTTGACCTGCGATTCGCGCAATCTCCTGCCGGACCCTGTCCAGATCTTCTGGACTCATGCCCGGACGAATCTTATCGAGGTCAACCGTGCTGGCCGCGATCGGCGCCTTGTGGCCCGATCCCGCGCCCGATCCGCCTTGAATCCTTCCCGGCAGCAACTCGGGGTTCTCACTGAGAAAACCAGTAAGGTACTCGCGCATTCCGAGCTCTCCGTTGTCGGTTTTCGCCACTAGACGTCCGTCGGCTGTTCTGTGAATGTCTTCCCTCACAGCCTTGAAAGCCAGATCGACTTTCGTCACACCGAGCTTCTGCAGTTCGCTTCGAATTGCAGACGACCGCTCCATTTCCTCGGTCATGGCCCGGCTTCGGCGATTCTCGTCAACCAGTTCGTTGAGTCGCCGCTCAAGCTGCTCACGTCGCTTTCTTTCTTCAACTAGTTCCACTTTGTAAGCTGGTTCTGTCTTCGATTGCTCCATGCGCACGTATTCTTCCAATGCATTACGTACGATGCTGCGGACGTCCATCTTCTCGCTCTCTTGAGGCGAGTTGCTTGGTGTTTGATCTTCCATTACTCTCCTTTCTCGAACGGCTTAGCTCGTTCGAAGCTTTCATCGATCTCCGTCGCAATGCGATCTTTGACTTCTTGCCGCACGTCGCAGAGATATTTGTAGGCAAGGCGTTTTAGCACCTGCCGTTTGAGGGTTGGGGAATCGATACCGAGTGAGAGCAGTCTCTCCGCGTCTTGCAGATCGGTGCTGAAATCCCGAATATCGAAATCGTCCAAACCCGACACATCGACGAGCAGTTCGTCACAGCGCGCAGCCTGCACCGCCCGCATAACCCGCTTCATCGTGTCTTTTATCGCATCCCCATATGCCCTTAAGACCTCTTGGGTAATTGCGAAATCCCGTAACTTACTAAGTCCTGATTGCGCCGAAGCGGGCGTGTTGCTACTGCTGGCCTGAGTCATCAAGTAACAGACGCGATAGATCTCCTCCTGGAGCCGGCTGAGATTCTCTGAAGCGATCTGATATACGTGACCTTCGGGTTCCGTCCATCCAAAGCGATCGTTCGGACCGAGCTGTATGTAGTACGCTTCACCAACAATCTGGTTCCAAGGCCGTTCACTATAGATGACTGGGGTCGCAAAAAGCCCCATCGTCAACGCCCAGGAAAGGGCATTCGACTTATTGAAGTGCTCGAGTTGAAGTAGTCCCGCCTTGTTCATCAACCACAGGCCTTCGCTCACTTTCAACTCAAACAGCGGCACTCGTTGTTGAGCTGCCAACGCATGGCGGCCCTCATCGATCATCTCTATCGAAGCGTCCCGTTCGGCGCCTTTGCGATAGACCTTATAATTGCTGCGGTCGTAGTACCTCCACACTGTTTCCTTCTCGAAAGCCGGGGCATCCGGACCACTCTTTCTTAGGTACTCGTTCCGCAATACAACCCACTCGAAGTTCCCTCTCGAGTCGAGACTCCAGTTAATAAGGCTCTCCGCTGGGTAATCAACAAGGTAGGCTCGAGACGCTCCCAACAAGTCCTCTTCCGCCCTGCTCCCCACTGCAACAGGACACTTAGGAAAATCTACTAGCGTATATGACACGCCGCACACAAGGGCTTCAATCAACTGTCGTCGATAGAAATCGCTGAGATTCGATCCCTTGAGGTCACAGTCGTCGGCGAAGTCGCTGAAGAACTTTCGGCCATCTACCGCGGGGCCTTCGATGTGCAGTACCGGTTCACGACGGAATAGCGTAGCCGCGTACCAGTCAATGATCGACCCCGCATAATTCTCGTAGAAGACCTTGCTCAGCCGTTCGGAGTAGACATCGGCGGGCTCTTTCTGTCGCGGCGTCAGATACTCCGAGGCATGTTCCTTCAGTTGTTCTCCGCCGATATAGAGGTCGCGATACTTGCGCCACATTGCTTTCCGGCCGACGTAATCCGGATGCTCCAAGTTGATGTTCTGCAACTCTTTTCTCCTTAGAACAACCTGTTTGGCTGCTCTCCATACCGCACGGAAGTGCGTGTTTCTTGCCACACTAAGTAACCCAGCGCATCGGATAGATGTGTACGCTTTGCATCGCGATCTTTGTCGATCTGCGTGGTGCCAGGTTTCCAGACAACCTCTTCGAAGTCCTTGATCAGTTCCTTGCACTGTGGCGCTACCCGCATCTGCAGGTCGCCATTTGCGCTTCTCAACTTCGCGTTGACCATCAGTACACGGTCACGAACCGCCGGGTTCGCCTTCGGAACACGATAATCAATCGCACGAAGCGGAGAGCGTACGAAGTAATCCCGCATCATCTCGTAGTCGGTCGTACCGCTGGTCTTCAAGTTGTTACCTGAAGCATCCCCGTACACAGTCAATCCACAACCCAAATAGCGCTGAAAGCGTTGAAAAAACTCTTCACACGCTTGTCTTGTACTGACGCGATGCATTACTATTTCATCGAGCACGTTGATCTGTTCACCCACTCTCTGGGCGACAACCGAACACATAGGGTCGACGTTGAAGTCGACTGCCCAAAGGAGCGGAAGTCCTAGTTCAAGCCTCAATTCCCCAACATGCTCGTTCCGCGAAAACGCGTGATACACCAGCCCCGTATCAGTGGCCAGGTACTCACCGAGCGCTTCCTGACGGAAGAACTTCTCGTCATAGCTCGATCTCAATCGTTCATAGAAGTCCGGAATCTGGTCCAAGATGAACTTGTTCTCAAAAGGACGTGCTTGCACGACCTCGTATCCATTGACTGGGTTGCCGATGAAGCGCCCATAGACCCAATCGTGCCCTTTAGGAGTCCACACCGCGAACCCGCTCAATCGCTTCGCTTCAGGATCCCGAAGCCGGCCCTCTAGCCGCGTCCATGCTTCCTCACACGTGTAGGTCAGCTCATCAATGCCAAACCAAGCTAAGTTTGTACCGCGCAGACGCTCGTATTCATCGAGAGAACGAAGAAGAATTTTCGACCGTGTGTCCTTCATCGTCAGAACAAATTCACTCTTGTTCAGTTCGTACGGAATGCGGTTAGCATCTAGAATCTGCCTGAGCGCCATCAGAGTTGCGTCCCGTAGCATCGGGTACGTCGGAGCTCCCACCAAACCCGTTCGGCCTGGATTCTGATAGCTCAACTTAATGGCTTCATGACAAAGTGCGGCGCTCTTACCAGACCCGATCGAGCCCGAGTAACCCTTGAATCTGGCGGTCGATCTGTGAAATTCTTTCTGCGACGAGAGTGGCGAGTACTTTATTTCTCGCTTTCGTTTTGTTCCTTGAGCGCGTCTACCCATGTCACCTCGATGTCCCGTGGCATTTCACGATCAAATTCCTCCTGCGCCTGCAATAGCCGAATGTAGTCTCCAATGGTGCATTTCACTTCCGAATCCATTTTTTCTTCGATCGCCACAAGCAGCCTTGCTATCTTGCGTGCCGGGTCTTTTATAGACCTTTTTTTATCTGCCATCGCTCCTCCCAAAAAACGAGAGCCGGGAATCTCTTCCCGGCTCTCAAAGCAGCACAGAACAAACCGCAGCCCGCAACCGCGATCTGCCCGGCCTCAGCGCCTCTCCTGATTCGAAGTTAACAAACGAAATTGACCGACCTGGGCCACCAGGAACGTAAGTTTCTGAAAACGAATGAAATAGATTTTACTGAGATGTGTGAACAAGGTTCCGAGACCCACCGGGTCTCGCAGTGGCGGGGATGAAAAGAACACAACGGCGAGAAAATAAGCAAATCGCCCCGCGAATGGAAGGCCGGTAATGCGTTGGTGTTAATAGCCCGACTGTCAATATGGCCGGGGACGTTTTTCTTCGGAAGTAGCGACTGTTGTCCCGCCGCCGGCGGTGAACACGTGTAGGATTGTCGAGATCTGTAGCAGCGTCCCTTCGCGCGGCGGCCGAGAGGACAACATGGAACCAGAATACCGCCGTTGTTGCGGCATTGATGTGCACAAGAAGAGCATCAGTGTTTGCGTGCTGCCGCCTGTGGGCAGCCGGTCAATTCCCCTCAAAGAAGAGAAGTTTCGGACGTTCACCCGAGATCTGAAGCGATTGCGCGGCTGGCTGCTGAATTGTCGCGTGACCGAAATCGTAATGGAATCCACCGGCCAATATTGGCGGCCGGTGTGGAACATTCTCGAAGAAGCGTTTCCCAACATGATGTTGGTGAATCCGCTCTATGTGAAGGCGTTAGCTGGTCGCAAGACCGATCGGCTCGACGCTAAGTGGCTCGCCACCCGGCTGGAAAGGGATGACTTGAGGGGCAGTTTTATCCCTCCACGTGAGATCCGCGAGTTGCAAGACTTGACGCGATTGCGCGTGCACTGGCTGGAGGATCTCAACCGTATCAAATCGAATTGGACAGCTTTGTGAAGCGGGCAACACCAAGATATCGAGTGTTGCCAGCGATCTGTTTGATCTCAGCGGCCGACGCATGCTGGCCTCGCTCGTCGAGGGCAATCGTGACGCTGGATGGATGGCCGATTATGCGTGTGGGACCCTGCGCGGCAAGAAGGCGCAACTCGAGTTGGCCCTACAAGGAACCTTCACCGTGCACCAACGGTTGATGTTAGCGCGCATGCTGGGACAACTGAGCGATTTGGAAGTACGGTTGGCGGATTTGACAGCCGACATTGAGCAACGCGTCGCCGGTTACCAAGAACTGCTGACTCGAATCGCGACGATCCCTGGTCTGGATCGTATCTCGGCGTGGACAGTCTTAGCCGAGATTGGCACCGATATGAAGGTATTCCAAGATGCCGCGCATTTGGCGAGTTGGGCGGCATTGTGCCCAGGCAATCGCGAAAGTGGAGGCAAGCGGATCAGCGGCAAAACCCGCAAAGGCAATCGTTACCTGCGACAGGTTCTCTGCCAAGCGGCTTGGGCGGCGAGCCACAAGAAGGACTCGCATCTTTCGGCGCTGTATCGTCGCGTGCGGACTCGCCGCGGAGAACAGAAAGCCATCATGGCTGTCGCTCATCAACTGATCATCATCATCTTTCACATTGTTCGCGATGGCTGTGTTTATCAGGAACTCGGCGCGAATCATTACGATCAACACAACAAGCCGAAGCTAACCCGCAAGCTGGTCGACCGTCTCCAGAAGCTTGGTTATCACGTGACGCTTAAACCGATCGAAGCGCCCGTCCCCATCGAACCGATTCCCCTCGTAGCCGCTTCCACAACGGAATCGAGCCAACACCGCAAACGAGGTCGACCTTGCAAGTGTTCTGAACGGGGCGTTCCATGCGTCCATAACCGTGGCTCGCAACTCGCCCATAAATCGCCAGACTATTCACCAAAACTTGAGAGTTCTGCAGACGTATGTCCCTGAAACTGCATGCGTCTAACCGCAGAGTTTTTCGTAGGATGCAAAAGTTCTCATACCCGTTTTCCGGCGCGAAATGCCGGGGAACAGCGGGCATTGGAGCGGAAACGGGATGAGAACGTGTGTTGAACTAAACCGCAGGAGAAAGCCGGGACGCAGGATATGGGTTTTGCTCGGAAGACAGAGGCAGGCCAGTGGAGCGGTCCGGGTTGTGAGTTCGTGGAAAGAGCGGAAGGGAAGTCGTGGGAATGCTCCGAGAGGGTTGCCGCAAACGGAAGAACCGCGGAACAACGATCGGCTCGTCGGTGCGGATCGGATTGCAGACAGGCGGGCGCTGGGCTCTGGGCGAGGAGGCCAAGCCGAAGGGGGCCGGGATGATCCAAAGCGATCATGAGGAGTACAAGCGTGAAGGTCGCCAGCGAATGGGCGTGAGGATTTCGACACGTACCAGTTGGCCGATGCCACAACGCGGACACAGATGGGCCGGGGTTCCGGTGAGCGAGGCGAGCAATTCTGCTGTGTCTTTGGGAAGCGGAAGCAAGCCAATGACGAGCGTGGCCAGAAGTGGGCGAAGGCAGGCGAGCTTGGCGCGGCGATGGCAGTTGGCTAGAAAGCCGCCGAAGCGGATGCGCTGGAAACCATCAGGAAGCGTATGGAGCAAGAAGCGACGGATGAACTCCTCGGCAGAAACCGTCATGACATGAGGCCGCTGTGGATGGCGGTAGTCTTTCCACTGAAACGTAACCTGACCTTGAGTCAGCGAGTGCAGGCGTTGATTGCAAATGGCAACGCGATGGGTGTAACGGCCAAGGTATTCCAGAACCTGTTGCGGTCCGCCGAAAGGAGGCTTGGCGTAAACCACCCAGTCTTTGCCGCGCAGCCGATCGAGGTAGGCGCCAAAGGCCGCCGTCTCCCGCAAGGGCGCCTGCTCGCTGAAGAACTGGAGTTGACCGCACGCAAAGAGCTTTTCGAGGGCATCGAGGACGCGGCGGCGAAACAGGGCCGAGAGTACGCCAACGGGCAGGAAAAAACCGGGACGGCAGGCGATCCATCGATCGTGATCCGGGCCGAGGCCGCCGCCGGGAACGACATAGTGGATGTGGGGATGGAAACATCCGCGCTCACAATACCCTGAGCGTGGAAAATACGCGCCTCCAGGTTTACTATCCGTTTCATCCTCTTCGTGGCGCCATTCTGCAAGTCATTCGTCGTCCCAAAGGCGGTGACGGTGCGGTCTGTGTCATGGATCCAATTGGGAAGCGTCTCAAGATTCCTGTATGGATGCTGTCTCCAGAATGTGCGCCGACTAGA
>DASQLD010000540.1:0-6313 GCA_035630195.1 Bryobacteraceae bacterium | reverse complement strand
AGCTACGATCTAGTCACTAATCCCAGATCGCTGCTGGTTCCTGTTCGTGTGCTAATCGGCGGTGTGAATGGAAATGTTCTCTATGCTGGGCTCGTGGGGATGGGTCTTTGGCAGTTCAACATTCAGATTCCGTCCGAACTTGCTCCCGGTGACCATCCCGTCGTTGTCGAGCTTCTTGGTACCTCCACGTACAGCCAAGGCGGGGTAATTCTACCTGTAAGAGACTAACGCAGAGCGCTCATTCGAGGTGAGCAGAAGCCCGTCCCTGATTTCCAGTCGTTCTTCCTGCTGCCCGTGCTGCGCCTTACCGCTGACGGAACGACCACCCGATTGCCGAACTCCGGGATCGATTGCCGCCGACCTTAAACTTTCGCCTGAAGAACTGTCACAACGGCTATCCAAGACTCCTTCAAATTAGGAGCGTGTGTATCGTCCAAGCAATCGCTAGAGTGAACGTATTTTCGGTAATTCGCTTCAAAGCTGCTAGTCCAACCCGCATCCAAACCAGATCGGACTCGTCCTGGATCTGCTGTTGAACGTTCTCACGTTGCTCTGGTGGGACGCACGCTTCCAGTAGACCGAACGTCATTTTCCAGCGCATATCATCTTCCGGCGTTTCCTTGAATGACATGAGAAGCAATCCAGTCAGTTGCAGTCCATACATCGCCCAAAACGATATCGTTGGAACGTTAACGGCGGGAGCCAAGAACCAATTCCAGAGATTTTGGAGAACAAACGTCGTATACAGTCCAATTGCCAGTCCCGAAATCCAGACCCAACCCATCTTCTTTGCCATATACGCTATTTCGGCAAATAAAGGTCGGATTCTTATATGCAAGATTCCGTAGGTCGGCGAACGACTCTGCCACAAACATGTCGCTAACATTCCATTGACAAAGATTCGGATGCACGCAACGCAGCCGACAGGCTACCGATGTTCCGCTGAGCCGTCCACCCCGGTTTATCGAGCGGAACACGAATCCATCGTTGATCCCTGCAGTAAGCGTCCACTGATCCAGCATGGCTTTCACCCACGCGGGCACTGGAATGGTGCGCACACGACCGTGTTTGCCAACCAGATCGACAATGACCCAACGTCCATCGCGTTGTTGGACGTCAGTGGTCCGGAGCGCCGCCACTTCACTGCGACGTAAGCCACAGCCGATGAGCATCGCGAGTATCGCTTTGTCTCTTTTTCCTTTGCCCGTCCCCGTGTCCGGCGCGTTGATGAGCGCTTCAGCCTGAGCCTTGGTCAGCCAGTTGCCGCTGCGGATGCCCTTCAGCTTCGCGCCACGCACGCGAGTGATGCCGGTGGCGAGTTCCGGCGGAATCAGTCCGTTGTCAGCGGCCTCCATCGCCAGTTTGCGAATCGCGGACAATCGCTGATTGATCGTCGATGCGGAGTACCCCTTCGCTTCGAGATACGCCCGGTGTGCTTGTACTGTCGCCTTGCTGAAGCCCGTGCGCGGCTCCGACGCATACCACGTGAGGAAATCGTCAAGCGCCTTGCCGTACATAGCGCGGGTGAGCGGCGAGGAAACCGAGTCGAGGACGAGCGCTTTGATCGAGTCGAGGTTGGACTGGGAAGCCGCTACGGCGAGAGCGAGAGAAGACATTTGGGTTGTTATAACGGCGATTATAATAAGCTAACTCCTTCTCTGACAATTGCCCCCACGTCGCCGGAGGAGTAGTGTTCGAGCTAACATTACCGCTCTTACGAACATTTACCTACGTTGAGTAATTTTGTAAAGTACCGCCACCACGTACGCCTTTGTCACATTGCAGAACCTGAGCCGACAACATACCTCATCTCAGTAACTTGCGGCTAGGAAGATACAACCTGCTCATTTGTTTATCCCCGCGCAATCGAACAATAAGATTTCCTGTTTCCTGAGCGCTATGTTCAATGCCCACAAGGTTTACCACCATTTACCCTCAGATGCGCACGCGTATATAAGGTCAAATTGGGCGATGTCGCTCTGCGTTGCACGGGGTATGATCGTAAAGCCCCGTTGAAGCAGGTGTATGGCTTCGGCCTAGAGGGATGATGCTATACGATCGCCTGATTTCAATTCCAAATCTCACGCTTGCTTGGCATAGGCTCAACACAGGACGCAACTTCCAACACAAGCGCTTCTTCCGCCATCTGTATACAAGCTACGAGTTAGGGCTTGAGAAGAATGTTGAGCACCTCCACCAACGGCTGAAGGCTAACTGGCAACCGACGCCTCCGGAGCGAATTTACGTTCCTAAAAGCTCAGGTCTGCTGAGGCCGCTTACGATGCTGTCGGTGGAGGACCAGATTGTTTATCAAGCTGTCGCAAACATAGTCGCCCTGAAGGTTCGCCCGCGAAGGCAGGCCGTTGAAAATAGACTAGTCTTCAGCAACTGCCTAAACTCGGACTTGAACTCAATCCATTTCCTACAGAACTGGAAACGAGGATATGCCACCTTCAAGCAGAGGATGAAAAGCCTTTTGGACCAAGGCTACCGCTGGACCACCCATTTCGATCTCGCTGCTTACTACGATACGATCTCCCACAAGCTGTTGGTAAGAATCCCTTCTCCGCGTGACGGAGATAGTGAGACATGGCAAAAGGTATTGCAATGGCTACCTATTTGGACAGCGGAGCACCGAGGTGTGCGCGTAGACCATGGCATTCCTCAGGGGCCAATTGCATCCGATTTCCTCGCGGACGCTTTCTTACTCCCATTGGACAAGGAAATGTCCTCCGGACCAGTACGCTACGTGCGTTATGTTGACGACATCCGGCTGTTGGCGAAATCTGAAGAGGCTGTTCGTGAGGCCTCCATTAGGCTTGAGATGGGTTCCCGTAAACTCGGCCTAATACCCCAAAGCGAAAAATTCGCAATTCGTTCCGTCAGGAAATTATCGGACTTGTTGGGATCGCTGCCGAGCATCATCGAGTCTTCGCTCCCCGCTGGTGATGATGATCGGCTGTCGGTGGGCAAAGGTGAGAAGATGTTCGCTGCATCGCTCAAAGGTCGCCCGAAACGGATCAACTCGAAGTCTCAAGCCCGTTTCGCCTTATACCGCACCGGGCGATCACCCCGTATGCTCGGTCAGGTGTTGCAGATGTTTTCGCATCATCCTGAGCACGTCGATGCCTTCGTTGCATTCTTGAGCAACTATGCAAAATCTAAACCCATAGCTACATGTATGCGGCAGTTCCTTTTGTCCGGTTCCCCTTATGACTATGTCCGCGGGCAGTGCTGGCACATTGTCGCCCGGATGGGTGATGAGAAGCTGTTGCAAACACTTATGTCCCGTGCAAGGTTTGATGCCCGTAATCAACGACGCAGCGTAGCGCTTCAATGGGGGTTGGCTGCTTTCTTAATGGCGTGCAGAAGGAACGGCCTACCTTGTGAAAGAGAACTCCGGTATTTATTGAATCGGATGTCCTGCCTAGGCAAGTCATTAGTGGCGGAACTCCTCGAAGCATCGGATTACGAGGCAAATGGTCTCGCCGCAAAGCTGTTGACGGACGATAGCTACGAAGCTGGTCTCGCTATGGTTTCCCCGTTCATAAAGTACGGAGTGACACCAACTATGATGGGAATCAATTCCGATTCACTGCCGTTCCAGGTGCGGAACGTGTTGGCGACACTAAACATGGGCGCAGAACCCGATCCAAGCATCGATCAGGTGGGCATACTTCTATCGCGCAGGTTTGAGCTAAGCGCCTGGATGAAGTGGCGTAGAGTCCTTGGTCCTGAATACGCCCATGCTCTTTCGTTATTGATAAGAGCGGACAATCTCTATCAGTCGTCCCGTTCAGACTGGCTACGTAGTCTCAACAGCTTCAATGATGTGCTTGTCCGTGAACTCTTGAAACATCTCATGAGCCGAAACTTGATGTCGGAAGTATTGTTGGTGGACAGGAATCAGAAACTCGTGAGACTCGGATCGCTTACGGCACCGGCGAACCCGTTCTCCACAGCGTTCCCGGCTATAGGCCTGCCGCTTCACAGATGTAACGAGCGTCGCAACAGATTGCCTGACTCACACGCCTATGACGAAAGAACCGGTCAGAGGACAAGGTATCTGAGTGTGAAGGAGCAGCGAACACACTCGACGCAGTTGCAGACTTGCTACGCGCAGATTGTATCGCTGCTAGACCCGCTCCTATAGATTGCGAACTTCGGTGATTGTAACTATTGAGCAAGAAATGAAAGTTCTCGATTCCATTACTGATTCTACCGGTGCGCTCCTCCCGGACGACGACGCTCATCGAGAAGCCCGACGCATTCTATCTGAGACCCTCGACGCTGCGCTCGGCCACACGCCGGAATCGCTGGTACGAACTCAGGAACTCGGAACGGCACAGGATTTTACTGAGATTAAGCCGATCATCATAGTACTTCAAGCCTATTTGCGACTACTTCAAGAAGCAAATCAGTATGCATGGATCGGACCTAAGCGACTTAAGATGCTCGGCGAGCTTGCGAGTGGAGTCAACAACCTGTTCCGGGAAATGAAAGGTTATCAGTCCGGAAATCACAACGAGCATCTTTCCTTAGTGCAACGGTCGCGACACCTCTGGGATGAGCTTTCCATTAACTACTCTCCCCATCTGGGATTCCTTGCAGCGATGTCGGAAACGCTGCAATCACTGCCCGAACGGATCAACAACGATCTCAAGCTAGCGAAGCAATCGATGGCCGACGAAGTGCAAAAGGTGACCGCTCCTGTCTCGGAGAAACTCACCCAAGTTGATGCCGCTCTTGATCGCGCTAAACAAGCGGAGGTAAGTATGCGTTCCGCGGCGGAGGACGCCGGAATCACGGCTCAAGCTCGATTCTTTGAGAAAGAGGCACGGACGCATGAGCAAACTGCTCGGATTTGGTTAGCTGCCCTCGTTGTGATAGGGCTGGCGGCAGCATGTTATATCTTCTTCCTTCTTGAGCCACAACTCCTCAGTTTTGCCCGGGCTACTCACGCGGAAAATGACCCGGTACACGTCACCATCGCATTTGCAGTGTCCCGATTAGCGGTGCTGTCCCTGATGTGGTTCATAGTGCTCCTATGTTCTCGCCAATTCAATGCTCATCGCCACAATGCAGTCGTAAACCGGCACCGTCACAATGCGATAAGCACATTCCGCGCTTTCGCTGAAGGTACGCAAGGTGACGCGGTCACAAGGAATGCAATTCTGCTCTCGGCGACGCAATCTGTGTTTGCTCCTCAGAGCACCGGATACCTGAAGGGCGATGGAGACTCGCCCCAATCGCCTGCCAACCAGATCATTGAAGTGTTCCGAGGGATAGCGCCAACAAAAGACAAGCAATGACGAGGACTAGTAGTTGACCGGGTAATTTGGGGATCACGCTACAGCACAAGTGGCAACAGTGAGGACCTTGGCAATGCGGAAACACTAACTTCTGCTTTACCAAGCTGGTCCTTGTCTCCGAATCCAACCCTCACCGCAGTTTGGAATCAATAATTGAGAGGAAAACGTGGCGGGATTCGTTAGAAGACATGGTCGCTAGTGGACTCGAACCACTGGCCTTCTGCGTGTGAAGCAGACGCTCTAACCAACTGAGCTAAGCGACCGCACTAACCAACAATCAGTATACAACTAACGGCGGGCGCTGCGTACTCTCAAGTACTCCTCGAAAGCTTCGCAAGTAGATGATTGCAAAACGCTATATCATCGTACTCTCCTGCGTGTGAAGCAGGCGCTCTAACCAGCTGAGCTAGGCGACCGCGAAACATCAGTCTAGCATATCGTCACCTTGGCTACTCTTAGCGCGTATGCTTAGGTACTAAGTGACAATTTGTGTGGATTGCCTGAATCGATCCAGGGTAAACTGGCGTCCTACCGATTGTGCGGCAGCTGGTACTTGCACTCATTCTCGCGGGGATTGTCTGGGGTGGCGGTCTTCGCGCGCAGTTCGACAGGTTGAAGACCGAAGGCCGATCAGCCTTGCAGGCAGAGGATTACGCGAAGGCCGAAAACTGCTATATACGGCTTCTGCAACTTTCCTCCTCGGTGCATCCCGGCGTTTACGAGATGTATGCACAGGTGGTGTCTCCCCTCGCCGAGATCTATAAGAAAACGGAGGCCACCGAGAAGCTCGAAGCTCTCTATCAGAACCGTATGGATCACTCCGCCGCAGGTCTCGAGCGTGGACTTGCTCAAGCTGATCTCGGATTCTTCTATCAAGGGAGCGCTTTCGCCTCAGCGGATGGCTACCGAGGCGAGGGCCTTGTCAATGACGCCGTGAAAACATTTGAGCAGTGCGCAGCGACCAAAACGGAGGGCGAACAGTGCCGGCGTCGGTTAGCCGA
>DASQLD010000539.1:0-5670 GCA_035630195.1 Bryobacteraceae bacterium | reverse complement strand
AGCGACAGACATAGGCGCCGTTCACCAGCACGCGGACGCAGCCAGCTGCGCCAACAGTCGCCGCACCCACAGCTGCCCCGCCGACCACGGCGCGGCGCGTCGACCGACGCGCGACGCCGGCGACGCTGACAGGGGTCAACGGCCGCCCTACCCTGGCCTGCGCACTTTCAACAGTGACAGAAGGCCCCTCGCCGGGCGACCAACTTATCGATGCCACGGTTCCGAAAGCGAGAGTAGCGGTAGCCAACAATACCTGCTTGATGCTGACTTTCCTCATTGCGATCTCCTCTGCTGAATAGACCAAGAACAATGACCGGCGGACAGCCGGGTTGATCTAAGTCAAGGGGTTCCCTTCTCGACAGGTGCGAACAGCAAGCTGCTCAATGGAGCCGCGATCTAGCTGCGCGCGGCTGGCCGGGATGTGCCGCCGCACAATTCACGGCTCCGTTTTCACGCGACGACAGCTACGCCAGGATGAACAAAACTCTACCCGATTGCTCGCGTAAGCACGCAAGGATTCCGGGAGCGGCTTTCGTGCTGTCCTCGTCATGAAGTATTTGGTTTGACAGGCGCGCCCAGTTCTCCGCCTCCGCCATCCAATACGTTTGGTTAGCAGGCTCACGCCGTGCCAATTTTCTGCACAGCGCAGCGCGCGACTTGAATTCCGACTGGCCGATCATTTGGCGCCCCCTGCCTGAGGGATCGATCTCAAACCCTACGACGGGTGCATACCCGGAACTATTGCCCCGATGGCCATTGTTCTAACGGACATGTGGTTGACGACAACGACAGGCGAGCACGCGTTGCGCGGGCGGCTGCATGCCATTGATCTATGTCAAGCGAGAGCCTCGCCTTTGGTATGCGCTGGTCGGATCAACCGATACAACCATGGGAGGACAACAATGCTCAGATGGATCGCTGTCGCGGCCTTCGCGTTGACAATTGCGACGTCGGCACAAGGCATGTCGCCGGCTCCGCTTGCTGCGCCCGATAACATGGTGACACAGATTGCCGCCGCATGTGGCCCAGGCAGAACAAGAATCAACGGCGTATGCGTCGCACGGACGACCGTCCGCCAGACCCGCCGCGCCGTTCGCAGATGCGTGCGATGGAATGCCGGCGTTTGTGCCGCGTATGAGTAAGCCGGACACCGTACGATTTGAGAGATTCCGCAAGGTGCGCCGATTTCCCTGATCCGCTCAGCCAGCAACGTAGCCGAGCAGCACCGGCTGTTGGGATTTGATGCAGTCCCGGGCGGTCTGGATTTCGGAGTCGGTCGCGCCCTTGCTTCGAGCCCATGCCTCCGCAGTTGCCGCCGTGTACCTCGCCACGTAGTACCGGACGACGGCACAGGAGGCGCGACGCACCGGTCCGCGTGTCTCACCGGCGGTAGCGGTAGATACTGAAATCGCAAAATCGCCACGAGGGAAGTGTTGCGGACGACTGGGATCGATCGAACACTCCATCGATCCCATCATCCCGCAGGCGAAAACGACAGCAGCCAGGACCGATTGCATTGATCTGGTTCGCTTCATGGACGCCCTCCGTCATCAGGGCTTAACCATGCGCCTCGTATCGCTTTGAGCGGTTGACCTGGATCAATCCGCTGCTCCGCTCACCTATCCGCGATCAAGCCCTTTAGAGCGACTCAGTCCGGATCATCGCAGGAAAGCACAGTGGACGGCCCTCCCCGCACCCCCGATAAGGCTGCCTCGCCACATTGAGGGGGAGCGGGGAGCGAAGCAGCCTCATCGAAGGCGCGCTGGCTGTGCGCGATGCTCTCGGCACAAAGACAAAATCCCGCTCATCATCGTGGTGGCGGAAATCGCGGGGGCGTTGATCCAGAGCAAGCCTCCGTGTGCGTCACCGACAGTACCGACTTCTTCAGCCGCGGTAGTTTCGCGTAGGTGCCGTGCCCGGACGCGACATCGGGGACCGGTTTCTCACAGGAGCAGGAGCGCGACAGCGCAGCAGAAAGTCAGGAGCACTTGGCCGGTTGTCCTGAAAGCGGCTGCTGGTCTGGTTTTGATACTTGTTTCCGCCGGCGCGCGATTGTCGTTTGCGGGCATCCTCCGCGTGCCGAACAACACGTCCTGGATCTTTGGCGACTGACACATCGGCACGATAGCGTCCTCCAGCGAACAGCAGGCACCGATCGAGATCCAAGCCTAATGATGCAGATCAATTGGTAAAGGATACTGATCGAATTGCCTCAATCGATACGGCCCGCACGTGTACGCGGAGCTCTTCTTCCGACATCAAACAGAAGTCGGCCTTTAGTCCGTCACCCGGCTTGATCTAGCTCAATACTCGCCCGATTGCGGGGCCCATGGTTCAAGCGTGCGATGAACCAGTAATGGAGAGGATCGATGAAAATGACTTATAGAACCGCGTTGACCGCCACCTCGGCCTTCGTGCTTGCAGCATTATTTTCCCTCGGCTGGTCCGAACAAGGCAACCTGTCGCTGTCGATCAGCAAGGCCGACGCCGCGACGCGAGTCTATGTCAGGGGGTACGCCGCGAGAGCCGTCTATTACGGCAACGAGGGTCTCCCCTGGGATGCCGTGAGGGCTTACTATTTTGGCGGCCCCTGGAGTGGGGTTGGCTATAGCTATGCCGGCTGGGCGGACTACGCGGCGCGCAACGGGATCGGCTGTACGCCCGGTACTGCGATCAAGGGCGGCGATGGCATCCTGTACAATTGCCAATAGCATTTTCTTTGACTGTTCGGGCCAAGTAGCGAGCAAGTAGTGAGCTTGCCTACTTGGCCGCGCTTCGGGTGCGCGTCGCAATTGCAGTCGCGAATGTTTGAGTTTTTCGCGGCTGCATCGTCGACCCCGAGCTCGGCGTTGCCATGTCGCCGAGGTGCCGGCTACCGGGGTGATAGAGGTGTCGCCTGGGAATTTTGTGGCCACCGTTCCAATCACCCGCACCATTGGCGCGAACTCATGTTACGTCATCCGTTTGCTTGTCCTCAATTGCTGACCTGAACACCCTTGAAGGGACGTTTGGCGCTTCCTGAACTGGAAGGTTGTTATGAGTGCTGGCTATTTACGGGAATTGCTTCATTTGCGTCGCAGGTACAGTGATTGGCTTCTCACGCTACTAACTATCCTTTTGCTGCTGATAATGTTTGTCATCCTGCCACTTCAAGCCGCCGGAGTGACCGGTTTTCAAGGGTTTGGGCTGGTTGCACTACTTGCGATCATTGCCGGCGCGATGGTCATCTCCGTCAATCCCAGGGCGCTGGCGGTGATGTCGATCGCGTTCATAACGAACCTTTTTGTCATCATCTTCCAGCCCTTTCCTTACGATGTGCACATGGTTGCCGGGTGCTGGTTGATAATTACCCTGACTCTAGGCATGGTCGTTACCAGAGCGGTGTTCGGTCGCGGACGTGTGACGCATCATCGAATAACAGGTGCTGTTCTATTATACTTGTTGATTGCCTTGGTCTTCATGCTGCTGTTTTCATTTGTCGGCTTGTCGTTTGACAAAGCGTTCAGTGGGTTGACACTTGAATACGATTCCGCTTTGGCCAGCAGGTTGCTGTATCTCAGTTTTATCACGTTAACGTCGACCGGTTACGGTGACATCGTCCCAGTTCATCCGCTTGCGCGAAGTCTGTGCAGCATGGAAGCGATCATCGGTCAGCTCTATCCGTCGATCCTGTTGGCCAGACTCGTGACACTCGAACTGACCGCCAACAAAGTTTCAAATCAATGAGCCTCGAGCAGGCCCGACCAACCTCATGCGTTCGCCGACGACGACAGCCACTTGGTCTACCGAGGCCCACCGGTGGCGGCGTTGCCACTTCGAGATGATGACCATACCTTATGTGCAAATTGTCCGTGGAGTGCGAGATGCAGATGATCGTCTGGCCCATTCTTACAGTTCTCTCGTCTTCCATTCCCTCAATGGCGCAGCCTGTTTTGGTAGCGGGGCGTTACGTGCTGCCAATCACCCAGCATGATTTGTATGTATCCGCTCCAGGAGCTCTTGGAACGACCGTGACCGTCAACTTTCGGTTCAAGCCAATCGGAAGCTGTACCGACACGCTCGACAGCGTCCTGGAATACCAGTTGCCACCTGGTTACAAGGGTGAGCCCGTCAGCGAAGCAAAAGCAACCTGCAATAGGACGATTAAGTGTAGCGGAATTGAATTCAAGTGTGTTGGCGCGAAGCAACCATATCCGATGTCATTTCAGTATGTGCCGATGCGGGAAATCAAGGCCAGTGGTGGTTCGTTTTCCGGAACGTATCGGTACGTTTCATCTTCGATCGAACGCCCGCGTACTCCGCTTCTAAGGAGAGCGTCAGTGGGAAATTTTGAAGTGGTGGATGAATCCGCTGACAAGAAGACCAAGACGGTCCGATTTCGGTTTGAGAGGTAATTTCATTTCTGCGGTGTACTCATTCACCAAGGAGTTCACCGCTCCGCTCCGGAAGCTGAAGGATGCCGCTGCACTCCTACGAGGAAAATCACAAGGAAACCGAAGGCAAGATCGGAGCTGTACGGAGATGATGACGATTCCTGAGCTGACCGCGCAAGCGTTGGGCTCGTTTCTCTCGCGCGAAACCGAAGGCCGGTTCGGTTCTTCGCATTCCGACTTGACGAAAGTGTTGCCCTTTGCCGCCAGGTTGACACTGGAATGTATCGGCAACAGTGATGCACTCTATCACAATATCGAACATACCATGCTCGTTACGCTGGTCGGTCACGATATCCTGATAGGACGAGCGCTGCGACGGGCGACCACTGCAACTGATTACGCCAATTTCATCCTCGCATGCCTCACCCATGACATCGGATATGTCCGCGGCATAGTTCAGGGTGACGAAGATGGCGCCTATGTTGCAGACCTCAGCGGTCGGAAGATCGAGTTGCCGGTGGGGTCGTCCGACGCCGCGCTTGCGCCCTACCATGTCGACCGGTCAAAGCTGTTCGTCATTGAACGGCTCGATGCCGCCGATGAGGTCGACGCGGCCCGGATTGCCAGGGCCATCGAATACACGCGCTTTCCCTATGTCCCTCCACTAAACGAACAGGACGACCTTAACGAGGAGGAAGGACTGTTGTTGCGTGCGGCTGATCTGATCGGCCAGCTCGGCGATCCAAACTACATGAGAAAATCGAATGCCCTATTCCACGAATTTGAAGAAATCGGGCTGAACAAGTCGTTGGGCTATGCTACGCCCGCCGATATCGTCTATAAATTCCCGCAGTTTTATTGGGCTAACGTCGCGCCACAGATCCAACTTGCGATCAGCTATCTCAATGTGACTTCCAGAGGGCGCCAATGGATCGCCAACCTCCACAGCAATGTTTTTCGGGCTGAACGCGAAGTGAAGCTGTCCGGGCCGCAGAGATAGAATCCAAGGCCGCTTTGGCGCAGACTCGACTTTGCCGCGGGAAGCGCGCGGGCGGCAGGAAAACCGCGGCAATGCGGAAGGCGAGACCGTGGTTTCGGCCGAACGCGCTTCAAGCAAGGCTAGAAAATACGGCCTTGATGCGTGATCTGCTCTCCATTGGCATCTCCGCAGGACGTCTAGGCTGCACTGCCGTGCTGTCGAATGTGCATCATCTACATGACCGAGAATGAAAGGCCGGACTTGGGCCAGACGAGCAACAGCGCTAAAGTTGCGAGTCGATCGGCAGCAGCTTCCACA
>DASQLD010000538.1:0-8795 GCA_035630195.1 Bryobacteraceae bacterium | reverse complement strand
GATACTGGCGCCTCGCTCGAATTCGATGCAGTCGCTTCGGAATTCACGAAAGAGCCCTTCATGCTTACGATGACGGCTGACAAGGCCGATGTTACGGGTCTGAGCGCGGCGCCAGCGAAAAAAGCAGCGCCCGCAAAAGCTAAACGGAAGCGCTAGTTCCACGGGGAGCGTGTTGTTGTGTCGTCTGATTCTTGGCCTCTATCAGACTGTAAACAATACGCTCCCACACGCTCACCTGAGCGCCTGATTTGGACGATTTTTCGAACTCTTCGAGAAACACACAAGCTTTGGCTGGGAATGGTGTCTCACTGACACCAACCGCAATGGCCAGGATTCCTGCTATTAGAATTCCTTTGTAGGCCTTCCCTTTCATACTGCAGATGACGTAAATCCGGACGTCTAGTTAGCTACTGCCCGGCATTTTGCACTATACTGGCGAACATGCAATCTACCCGACGCGGATTCGTTGCCTCAATAACTGCGCCGATACTCCTCGGCGCGGCAGATAAATCTGGTTCCAAGAAGCCCATCCTGGGTGAGGGAGAGTATCGGTACGAGGCGACCCACGACTGGGGTGAATTGCCGGCGACGATCAAGTACGGCAATACCCACGGTGTTGTTGAGGACTCGCAAGGCCGGATTTACGTTCACCATACGGTCAATGGAGCGAGCGAAAGCCATGACACCATGGTTGTCTTTGACGACAAAGGCAAATTCATCAAGTCGTGGGGGAAGGACTTCAAAGGCGGCGCTCATGGCCTCCACATCGCGAAGGAAGGAAAAGACGAGTTCCTGTACTTGTGTGACACCAAGCGCGCGCTGGTCGTAAAGACGACCCTGAGTGGCGAAGAAGTGTTCACGCTCGGCTATCCGACCGAGTCCGAAGCATATAAGCCCGGCGCCGACGGAGCGAAGAAAAAATATAGCCCGACCAATCTTGCGCTTGCGCCAAACGGTGATATTTACGTCGGCGACGGTTATGGTTCGAGCTACATCAACCAGTACGACAAGAAGGGGAATTTCATTCGGACGATCGCCTCGCCCGGAAAAGAAGCCGGGCAGTTGTTATGCCCACACGGTCTCTATGTGGATACACGCGGCAAGGAACCGATCCTGACCGTGGCCGATCGCACCAACAAGCGGCTACAAAGCTTTACACTCGATGGGAAGCATCTGAGCTTTGGTGCCGGTGTCAGTTCGCCGTGCCACTTCAACATGCGCAAGGGCAAAGTAGTGATCCCCGATCTGGACGCTCGCGTCACGTTGCTGGACGAAAAGAACAACGTGATTACGCACTTAGGCGCTGCAGACGATCCGAAAGCGGCTCGGGCTTTGAGAACGAAGGAGCGCTCCGCATTTGAGCCGGGCAAGTTTATCTGCCCACACGGAGCCTGCTTCGATCATGCCGGGAATATCTTCGTGGTCGAGTGGGTCGAGGTCGGCCGTGTGACGAAGCTGAAAAAAGTATGAAGATAGCGCTCCTGGCTGTATTCCTGATGTTTGCCGACGATAAGGACTTCAAGCCCTTGTTCAACGGCAAAGATCTCACGGGCTGGACGCTCGTAAAAAAGAGCGGTTCCGGATATCGTGTCGAGAACGGAGTGCTTATCTGTCCCGAGGACGGCGGCGGCAACCTGCTAACCGAGGAGGAGTTTGACAACTTCGTGCTTCGATTCGATTTCAAGTTGACGCCGGGTGGAAATAATGGCGTCGGCATTCGGGCGCCACTGGCGGGCGACATCGCCTATAGCGGCATGGAGATTCAGATCCTCGATCACGACCACGAGAAATACAAGGGCTGGTTGAAGCCGTTTCAACGGCATGGGTCCGTGTACGACATGATTCCTGCGAAGGCGGACGCGCTAAAGCCGGTTGGTGAATGGAACACCGAAGAGATCTCGGCCGACGGATCCCGCATTCGTGTCACGCTGAATGGAAAGCTGATTACGGACGCGGATTTAAGCACTATTACAGATCCTGAAGTGCTGAAGAAACATCCCGGGGTGCTCCGTAAAGTCGGACGAATCGGATTTCTTGGTCACGGTTCGCACGTCGAGTTTCGGAACATTCGGATCAAACGACTGTAGTGCCAATGTTTGGCGGCGCAAAATCATAGAATAGTTCTGTGCTCCGCCGCCAACTCTTCCAATTAGCTGCCGCTGGAACTTTTCCCAGCCTCCTTCCCGCACAAACATACTCCAAGAAGGCGCGTCTGCGAACCGCGTTGTGCGCCTATTCGTTTCGCAAAGAACTCGCCGATAAGTCGATGAGCTATGAGGATGTCATTCGTCTCGCAGCGGACCTGGACGTCGATGGCGTCGACATGACGGTATACTGGCTTCCCGATACATCCGATGCAACGCTGCTGCGGTTGCGGCGTGTGGCATATACGAACGCTGTAGAGATCTACGGCATATCGGTTCGCACCGATATGTGCAAGCCCCCTGGCGGCGAGCGAGACAAAGAATTAGCCGCGCTTCGCAAGTGGGTGGACGTCGCGCAGAAGCTGGGGGCAGGTCACATCCGCGTATTTGGCGGAACGGTTCCCAAGGGCTCGACGCCAGACCAGGCATCGGCTTGGGTGACAGAGATCCTAAAGTCGGCGGCTGAATACGCCGGCTCGAAAGGCATTATTCTTGGCCTCGAGAATCACGGGGGAATCACCGAGAAGGCTGAAACGATTTTGAAGATCGTAAAGGCCGTCGATTCACCCTGGGTGGGCGTCAATCTCGACACCGGCAACTTCAACAAGAATGCGTATCAGCAAATCGAAGCCATTCTTCCCTACGCTGTGAATGCTCAATTCAAAGTCGACATTCGCGCGGGAGAGGATGGAAAAGCCGTACCGGCCGATTGGCCACGGATTGTAAAGATGTTTGCGCAGTCAGGCTATCGAGGATACTTCTCGCTTGAGTACGAAGAGAAGGAAGATGCGAAGGCGGCCGTCCCACGGCTTACTCGAGAATTGAACGCAATCGTCGCAAAAACGCGCGCATCGTAAACTCGAAGCAACTTCGAATACAATCAGCACGGAGGCCATGGATGCAGTTACGACCCCAGGTGAAACCGCCACTCGGCGTTATTTTCGATTGCGATCTAGGTAACTCGATCGATGACGCGTTGGCGTTGGCGCTGCTCTATGGATTCGATGGGAAGAACGAAGCCAGGGCGGTAGCGGTCAGTGTCACCAAGCCCAATTTGAAGGCTGCGGCGTTCTGCGATGCGATCGGGCGGTTCTATGCGGGCGAAGTAAGCGGCGCGTTCGGCGCCGGAGGCCGGACTCTTCCAGTGGGGTTGGCCACCGGAGGCAAGATGCCGGAGGACACGCCGATGCTGTCGGAGCCACTGGCAAAACGTACGCCAGAGGGTAAGCCGGTTTATCCGAATGGTGTTGCAACTATGATCGACACGGCCGATCCTATGGCTGTGATCCGGAATGCCCTTACTTCACAGCATCCTCAGAATTGCGTCATGGTGCTCACGGGACCGGCGACGAATTTTGCGAAGGTCCTGGCCTTGCCCGGCGTTAAGGAACTGGTCGTCGAAAAAGCAAAGGCGCTGGTAATCGCCGCGGGCTCCTATCCGGACGGCGGACCGGAACCGCAGATCAAGCTGGATATCGAGGCCGCGACAAAGTTATTTGCTGAATGGCCCGGCCTCATCGTTACGGTTGGACAGGAAATTGGCGATAAACTACTTTACCCAGCAGCCAGCATCGAGAAGGATTACGCGTGGTCACCTGCACATCCCGTGGTCGACGCATACCGCGCATATAAGACGATGCCCTACGATGCGCCTGCGTCTGCGATGGCCGCGTTGCTCTATGCGGTGCGTCCCCAAGAAGGATATTTCAAGCTATCGGAGCCGGGCGTAATCTCAGTACAACCGGATGGGGCCACGAAGTTTAGCGCGTCAGCAACCGGAAAGCATCGTTATCTGATCCTCGATGAGACGCAGCAGGAGAAGATCATAAAGACCTACACTGAGGTGGCGAGCGCAAAGCCCGTGCCAAGGCCCAGGTTTCGCCGTCCGATGCCCCAAGATCAACAGCAACAAACGCCGCCTCCCGCAGCGACGCCGGCAAAACCACCCGCGGCGTGAGGTGGTTTGTTTGCTCGACTGTTGTTTGCATTAGGTTTTGTTGAATGCTATTTACGTGTCGGGTAGCACTTCTTTTCAGAACATTAGCGTTATTCCTGGTCATCAACGTCTCTGCGTCTGCCGCGATACAGTCGCCGATCGACATCGATTCCGATCCACACTTTTCTCGGCATTGTCCCCTCTGAGCTTTTCCTACAGCTCAAACACAGCAGTGCAATTGCTGAACACGGGTCTCCGGACCCGGAGCAGAACGTCAAAATCAATGTACCCTCGGGGCCAGGCAACCTAACGCTCGACGGCACAATTTGGCCCTTGTTGCAGTTCCATTTTCATGAAGAGTCGGAGCATACGGTCAACGGCTCGCCTTATGACATGGAGTTTCATATGGTGCATCAGTTATTGTCGGGCGAGTATCTGGTCGTGGGCCGATTTCTTGAAACAGGTAGCTTCAATCCCCTGATCGATTCCATCTTTTCGAATCTTCCAACAACAACTGGAAGCACTTTCGATCTTGCATCTTTCGATCTGACTGAACTACTGCCCTCTGATCTCAGTTCGTATCGTTATACTGGCTCGCTGACCACGCCTCCCTTTACCGGGGGTGTCGCATGGGTCGTTTTGGCAGAGCCTCTACAACTTTCCGCCGCTCAGATCGATCAGTTTCGTTCGCTCTTCCCCGGTGGCAATTTCCGTGAAATACAGGACCTCAATGGAAGGGTGATCACCACGGATGTTGTTGGATTCTCCACTGTCCCAGAACCGGCATCTTCGGCGATCACTGCCGCGGGTCTGCTTCTGTTCGTTATTGGACCCGCAATCAGACGGTCGATTATTTCTTCAAGGCAGCCTTGAGACTCTTTGCCCAGCGGGAAGCCGGAAACATATAGGACACGGGGTTGTTAGGGTCCGTGCTGCCTGCAACAATAAATCCTCGAACGACAAAAGCACGATCCACCACGGGCGCTCCAGAAGCGCCCTGTGCGACTGCGACTTCGAGTTCGACAAGATAAGGTACAGGGCCAATCGGATTAATATTGACCTTCGACTCGGCTGCTGATACGACCTTGCCAGTCGCGATTCCTGTCTTCTCTCCCGCGGCGACACCGACCCAGATAACGTCTTCGTCTAGTAACGGATTGGCGTCGACGTGCAGAGCAGGTATATTGAGATCCGATGGAGCTTTAAGAAACAACGGACCAAAGTCATAAGCAACATCTTCGTTCAGCACTTCCGCTTCGAACTTCCTCCCACCAGCAGAGATCTTGACCCTGCCGTCAACAATGCATTGACGCGTCGGATAGGCGTCGGTCACAATAATGCGCGGTTTGGCAACCAAGAAGCCGGTTGAAGCTGGCGTGCCGTTCTTATCGAGGACTGAGACGACCGCAGACATAAAGTCGTCCATGGTTGGCGAAGGAGCCACTTCGGGAGCGCTAAAGGCGGGCGCCGCTTCGATGACTTCCGGCTGCATCACACCCAGGTCAACTGCCAGGCGCTGGAACAAGTGCTCGAAGCCGCACTCCTCGCCCAGAACTGCGCGAACAGTTGGCTGCGCCTTGAGAAAGTCCGGCGCGTCATCGCCGATTGTCGTATACCACACAGCGCCACCGTTCTCGGCAACACTAAGCGTCAATTCACGAATGCGCTCATCTCGCAAGCTAGTCCCAACAACTAACAAATCTCGCCCATAAAGCGCGCCCTTGAGTCTGTCCGAGATCTCCATAACATACGTATCCATCTCGTCAGGAGTCCAGGCCATGTACCGATGAAACAAATCGCCATGCATCTTGACGATCTTCACGCGCGGGCTTTGCGCCGACAGCAATGGCGCAAGGCGATCGGGTCGATGAACGCCGTTCACGATCACAAGATAGTCCTTACGCCACAGGCGCGCGTTCGCGAGCGCGTCATCGAGCAGAGGATCGAGATTTAGCGTGAGAACCAGATCGAAGTAGGCCTCAGCGCAGAGTGTCGCAAGCGCCTGGTACCCTTTCGTCACTTGCGCGGGCTTTTGGGTCTGGAGGAACTGCGATAACAGGCGGAATCGCTCTGCCGTGGTCATCGGCGCGATGTAAGTCACGAAGTGGGCAAAGTCGTCGCACTTGGCGAAACTGAATAAATCTTTCATCGCCCCGATTCCGGATTCAACAGATGCTCCCGCGCCCAGCAACAACACGGGCGGCCGATCACCAGCAGTTCGCCGCTGCTTAATGTCGGAGATCAAGTCATCCAGTTTGCGTTCGATCATTTCTTTGTGCCCGACCCTTCCGTCAATCGTACGATCTGGTTTGCCTTAACAGCGCTCCAGTTTTCCACAAGTCCGCTTGGCCATCGCACTTCCAAATCTGCCGCGTCGTGTTGGCCTAGCCCGAAATGGAGGCGGAGATCGCTTTGAGAAAGATAGCTTCCGCCGCTTCGGACTTCGTCGATGCGGTGGGTCCCGTCTGCGGTGGAACAGACTACGCGGGCGCCGATACCGGTACGATTCGACTTTGTTCCAATGCATTTCACTTTGAGCCATCGGTTCGTACCGGAAACGTCACATCGCAATAATTGCGGAATATCGTTTACGCAATTGATGACCGCATCGAGATCTCCGTCGTTATCGAAGTCTCCTAAAGCAAGCCCTCGGGCTGAAGCGGTTTCCGTGATTCCCGCGCCGGCAGCCATGGACACATCCTCAAACCGACCCTTCCCCGTATTCCGATACAATACTTTGCGCTGACGGTAGCCTGCTTCAACATCGGAATCGCCGACTTCCGGGTAGACGTGGCCGTTGGCCAGCAGGATGTCCGGATGACCCTCGTTGTCGAAATCGGCAAACGCGGCTCCCCAGCCTAGAAACCGTGTATTCCGTCCCAGCCCGGCCTGAAATGTCTGGTCCTCGAAAACACTCTTTCCGCTATTGCGATACAGACTCGAGGTATCGCCGGCAAAATTGGTTTTCACAATATCGAGCCAACCATCGCCGTCATAGTCTGCAGCAGAAACGCCCATGCCGGCCTGCGATTTGCCATCAGCGCTGTAGGCGACACCGGCTTCGATTCCTACCTCAGTAAAAGTACCGTCCTGGTTGTTTCGATACAGCGCTGACGATGTCGAATCGTTCGCAACATAAATATCCGGCCAGCCATCGTTGTCGAAATCGCCGACGAGGACGCCCAAGCTGTATGTCCCAGGCGTATTCAGGATGCCGGCTTGCTTTGAGACATCCTTAAACGTGCCGTCGCGATTATTGCGAAATAAGATGTTCTTTCCGCCCGGGAGTCCTGGTGGTCCGCAAGCCACCTTCAGACCTTTATATAGACACGTACCGCTTTCCGGCACAGGCGCAGTCTTGCGATCGAAGTCGATATAGTTCGCGACGAACAAGTCCAGCCAGCCATCGCGATCGTAGTCGACGAAAGCGCAACCTGTATTCCAACGGGGAAGCCCGGGTCCCGCCGTCGTGATCCCGGCCTTCTTCGACACATCGCTGAATGTTCCGTCGCCGTTGTTGCGATAGAGCGCATTCTCGCCCCAGTAGCTGATGAAGAGATCATCATTGCCGTCGTTGTCAAAATCACCGACACAGACACCTTGTCCCCATCCCGTGCGTACGAGCCCTGCCTTCACGGTCACATCGGTAAATGTTCCGTCGCGATTGTTCTTGAACAGTCGATTCGACGGCGCAGGTGTGACGCTCTCAAACCGAGTTCCGTTGACGAAGAAGATGTCCAGCCAGCCGTCGTTGTCATAGTCGAAGAATGCGACACCACAACCTGTGGTCTCAACCAGGTATCGATTTTTCTTCTCGCCGCCGAAGATGGTCTTTTGTGTGAGTCCGGCATCACGGGCGATGTTTGAGAAGCGCACATCCCACGCTTCTGCCGCTCGGGTCAGTTGATCGAGCGTGAAGACGGCTGCAGCGCCACTCAAGGATCGAATCAGGCGGCGACGTGTCATCGTCATTGTTTTATTGCGGGTTTCGCTGCTGCGCCAACAACGTCGGTGCGGGATCGATCGAACATGACTTTCTGTTCTGCTTCCTTTTTCGCCTTTAGTCGAGCGGCAGTGGCAAATGCTTTATTGCTTGCTTCGATGTCGCCCTGGGATCGCAGCAGTTGACCCATCAACGTGTATGGGCCGGGCGATTCGTTGTCGAGTCGAATCGCCTCGGCTAAAGACGTTAGCGCTTCCGTTGTCTTGTTCTGCTGCTTCTGCACGGTTCCCAACATCGTCCAAGCCGCGGCATAGTCTCGCTTCTTTCTTGTTGCGGCTCGCATCTGCTCTTCCGCCTCCGCGAACTCACCTGCCTGCCAGTAGGTGATCCCGAGAGTATAGTGCGCTTCGACGAGATCGCGATCTAGCTCGACAGCACGAAGTAAATGAACTTTGGCCGGTTCGAGATCGTCTCGTTGTTTGTACGCCAATCCGAGATTGTAGTGCAGCGGCGCAGAATCCGGCTCAATCCGGAGAGCAGCCTGATACTGATCGATCGCCTTCGCCATATCTCCCCGCTGCAGAAGCGCGAAGCCGATGTTGCCGATAGCGGCGATGTTCTTCGGATCATCTTTCAGCACAGTATGGAACTCGGTCAGAGCACGATCCGCCTGTCCCACCTCGACCAACACAAAGCCCAGATTGTTCCGCGCATCATGATTGTCGCGTCGGATCTTTAGAGCGTTCGAATAGGCTTCGATTGCGGCAGGACG
>DASQLD010000537.1:0-20551 GCA_035630195.1 Bryobacteraceae bacterium | reverse complement strand
AACGCGCAGTTCGGCGCCGGTCATACCAATCGCGACCATCGCATCCAGAGCGGGCTCCAGGTCAGGCGAGAACTCGTCGGTAATAGCGGCAATACGAAGTTTAGGATTCATTAGAGTGTGATGACCTGGTCCGGCATATTGCCCGACAGGGCTTTATACAAATCAGGGAAGCAGCCGATTGGCACTCCTTCGATCAACTTGTCCGCAATGTCGCGCTCATAGCAGCACTGGTCGCATCCCATGAGGAGCATCCCGCTCTTTTTGGCGACGGCGGCGAGCCTCTCGCCGATTGGATTTCCTTTGACGAGAACGTAGTTGTTGTCCTCGAAGAAGAACATCCCAACTACATCGACGCCGTGGCGGCCTTCTTCAAGCTGCGGCAGAATCATCCGGCCCAGTTTGTACGACACTGTGTGGCCCTGTGTAGAGAAAATGTAGGCTACTTTCATATTGGAAGTGTGTCCAGCGCGGCTTGAACTGCACTGGTCGCGAGAATCGCGCGGGAACGGCGGCTAACCGGGATTTCCGGATGCGACCCAAGGATACCGGATGCAGTAAGTTCCCGCGCGCGATCCGGTTTGGCGCCGCGAATTTGTTCCGCGGCATGCTCACAGAGAGCGATCAAAGTCATGCAGGTCGTGCACCGATATTGGACTTCCTCGATGGCTCCGTGGTCGCTAAGCCTGATTGCGAAACCGGCAATTGCATCATCGTCCTTCACGAACGCCTGCGGTTCGAAATGCGGCTCCAGCTTGCGACGACACGCTTGTTGGAAGTAATGGTACACATCGCGTTGCATCGAAGAATCATTCTATCGTGGGCGCTGCCGACGGCGTTGATATGATTACGGTACTCAAATCTGCTTATGTTCTGTAGAACCCTGGCAATCGTCTCCTTGTTCACGAGCGCAGTGACCGCGGCGTCTCCAAATCTGGATATTTACTGGATTGACGCGGAGGGCGGCGCTTCAACTTTAGTTGTGACGCCGGGCGGACGATCGATGCTGATCGATACCGCCAACCGGACTTCGGACGATCGTGACGCCAAACGAATCTTCGCAGCGGCACAACAGGCGGGCTTAACGAAGATCGACGTCGTGTTGACTACGCATTACCACGGAGATCACGTCGGCGCGATGGAGGCGCTCCAAAAGCTGATCCCAATCGGGCAGTATATCGATCATGGAGAGTCGATCGAGTTCGACCGGCCACGCGGTATCGAGCTCTACAAGAATTACGTTGCGTTGACACAGGAGAAACGAAGAAGCGTAAAGCCGGGCGATTCGATTCCGTTGAAAGGGGTGAACATTACGGTGGTCGCGGCGGGCGGCAAGGTCCTGTCGGAACCTTTAAAAGGTGGTGGCGCGAGTCCGGCCGACGTGTGCAAGGATGTGCAGCAGAAAGCCCCAGAGACGGACATCGAGAACAATGAGAGTGTCGGAATCATGCTGACATTCGGAAAGTTCAAGTTTCTCGCTCTTGGAGATCTTCCCTGGAATTACGAGAAAGCTCTTGTGTGTCCGCGAAATTTGATTGGGATGGTGGATGTTTATCAGACCACTCATCATGGCCTAGACCGTTCCGGGTTGCCGCAACTGGTTTGGTCGGTGAAACCGCGGGTGGCGGTCATGAATAATGGTCCGCGAAAAGGCGGGCCGCAATCGACATTCGAGATTTTACGAAAGTCCCCTGGACTCGAAGATATCTGGCAGGGGCACCTGGCGCTGGGAACTCCAAAAGAAATCAACACCAACGAGCAAATGATTGCAAACTTCGAGCCAACAGCCGAATGCAAGGGCCATCTGTTGAAAGTTTCGGTGGCTCCGGACGGCAAGTACACCGTCACGAATTCCCGCAACGGCTTCAGCAAAACCTACGCTTCGCGCTAGGTTAGAAACGGAAATTCTTCCGCGCGTACTCGATGCACTTCTGGTTGTAATCGTCTTCGGCCTTGACCTGATCGGCCGGGCTGAGACCCGTCATCTTTGGGAGCGGCGTCTTCGGCGGATTCTTGCGGACCAGATCGAGTACGCGTGCGAGGTCGCGACCGGGCAGCGGACTCGACGGATCGTCGAAGGTCGGCCAATACGCATCTTTGTAGACCGGGATCTTGAGGGGATCTCTGGTGATCATTTCCAGAGCAAAAATGATGTTGGGATCGCGCTTCTGAAGTGTCTCCACCATCTGACGAAGGTCCACGATGCCGTCTCCAAATACGACTTCTGACAGAAGGAATCCGTCATCGTAATTTGCGACCCCCATGTCCTTCATATGGCAATAGATGGTGAAGGGTTCCAGGATCTTGAACGTCTCCATCGGATCTTCGCATAGAGCCAGATTATTTCCGAAATCAAAGCAAACGCGAACGTACTCGCTGCCGACGCGCTTCATCCACTCGGCTTGCTCGGCCGCACGCCAACCCTTATGATTTTCAACCGCGAGCTTCATTTGGTGCTTGCGCAATACAGGCTCGGCCAGACCTACCATTTTCTGGCATTGCGCGAAGTGCAACTTGAAGGCTTCGAGCGTCGGGTACTGTTCGTAACGGCGTCCGGTTAGCGCGGCGTGCATCGCTACGGCGCCAGCCTCCTTCGCTGCCTTCACAGCGACGTCGTATGCGGCTACTTCGTTCTCCAACTTAGGCAAGGGCGCGCTGAGGATTGTGCGCAGATTGTAGCCTTCGGCCTTTTGGCGGAACTTCTTGACCACCTCAGGATCACTCGATGGAAGGCGCGTTTGGGTCGACCCTAATCCCAAACTATGAGCGTGTTCGACCATGTCGAACGACTGACGGTCCGCCCTTGACCGCAAGGCCACAGCCGTCGGCGCCAGCCCCATATTTTTCAAAGGAGCGCCATTCGCCCGGGCCGGCGTAGTGTTGAAGACGGTGGGGGCTGCCGCGGCCACCGCGAGAATCTGTCGTCGGGTCATAGATCTTACCTCCTAACGTGGACGGCCTCTTGCGCCGTGGCAAGCCGCTGCATCTATGCTATACAACGATCTACGGAAATGTAAGTGGCAAGGACGCTGTAGTCCCATCGAGTTCGCAAGTATCGTGGCGAAGCTACTGTAAAATGCGGAACGTGACGCATTGGAAGCGCATGCCGCTGCTATTTGCCGCCATCGCGGTCGTGGCAACGCCGCAGTCCGAGTGGCGTTACTACGGCGGGGACGCCGGCGGGACGAAGTACTCTGCGCTCGATCAGATCAACAAAAAGAATGTCCGGGAGTTGAAGCCGGCGTGGATCTTCGATACAGGAGATTTCAGCGATGGTAAGCAGCTTGCGGGGCGCTCGGCCTTTGAAACGACGCCGCTGGTGATCGATGGTGTGATGTATGTTTCGACGTCATTTCATCGATTGTTTGCGCTCGATCCGGAGACGGGAACCATTCTTTGGGAGTTCGACTCGAAGTTCGATCGTTCCACACGTGTAACGCTGTATCAGAGTCGAGGGGTCGCGTACTGGGAGCGCGGTTCAACTAAGCGAGTCCTGCTTGCAAACCAGCAGGGACGATTGTTTTCCATTGACGCGAAAACGGGCAAGCTGGATACCGGCTTCGGAAATGAGGGTGTGGTCGATCTGAGAAAAGGCATGGCTGAAAAGTTCCCTCTAGGATCATATGGCCTCACATCGCCAGTAGCCGTTTGCCAGGACACCATCGTGACAGGCGCGTGGGTTAGCGACGGGGAACCACAGGGACCAAGTGGGGACATACGAGGCTTCGATGCTCGCAACGGCCGTGAACTATGGCGATTTCATACGGTGCCTCGTCCAGGCGAGTTCGGTCATGACACATGGTCCGGAGATTCATGGAAAGATCGCGGCGGGACAAACGTATGGTCGCTTATGAGCGTTGACGAACGCCGAGGCATGGTCTTTCTTCCTCTCACATCACCCTCGACTGACATGTATGGCGGCGATCGTCATGGCGCAAATTTGTACGGCGACAGCGTTGTGGCTCTTGACTGCAAGTCCGGCAAGAGGCGCTGGCACTTTCAGACGGTTCATCACAACCTGTGGGATTACGATCTGCCGTCGCAACCGGTTCTGGTGACGGTTCGCCACGATGGTAAGCCGGTAGATGCCGTGGCGCAGGCGACGAAGACCGGTTTCGTCTTCCTTCTGAATCGTGACACCGGTAAACCGCTGTTTGAAGTGCAAGAGCGACCCGTTCCAAAAAGCTCCATCCCCGGAGAAGAGTCCTGGCCGACACAGCCATTTCCGGTGAAACCACGGCCCTTTGCGCGGCAATCGATGAAGCTTGAGGAGATGACGAATGTCACACCCGAATCGCGCGCGCAATGCATGGAGATGATTAAGGACGCGGTTGTCGAAGGTCGCTTGTACGACCCGATCGGCGAGAAGACCACCGTGATGTTTCCCGGTACCAACGGGGGATCGAACTGGGGCGGAGGATCCTTCGATCCAACGACCGGGATCCTATACGTGAATTCGATGGATGTCGCGGGCTTTTTGCGCATGGTGAAGCGACCCACAGATTCTAAGATTCCGTATCGCAGCCAAGGATTCGGCCGGTTTTGGGACAAGAACGGGTACCCGTGTCAAGCGCCGCCTTGGGGAACCTTAACGGCGATCGATTTAAACACAGGGGATTTCCGATGGCAGTCCCGACTCGGAGAGTTTGAAGAGCTGACGAGGCGAGGTGTGCCGAAGACAGGGACGCCAAATCTCGGCGGGTCGATTGTGACGGCGGGGGGCTTGGTGTTTATCGGAGCTACAAACGACTCGAAGTTTCGCGCCTTTGATAAAGACACCGGCGAGGAGATCTGGACGACAGACCTTCCCGCAAGCGGTCACGCGACTCCGATGACGTTTATCGGTCGCAAGAGTGGACGGCAGTTCATCATGATTTCGGCCGGCGGCGGCAACAAATACAATACGCGATACACCGGCAAGCTGATCGCGTTTGCTTTGCCGAAAATCGGAGATCCGCAAGAACCGCGCATGATCTCAGCAAGACGAAAGCCTGTCTTCCGCGCCGAGTATAAGGGTATGAACGAGACACTGCCGGCCACAGTCGCCCCGCAACCCGTGCCGTTCAGTCACAAAGTTCACTCCGTAGGTTTGCAATGTCAGGATTGTCATACAGGCGCTAAGACGCAGGCGCGCGCCAGCTTGCCGGATGCCGCAAAGTGCAGGCAGTGCCACCCTGCGATAAAGCAGACTGCAATCGACTGGGTGCGCGTATACACGGTGCCGGACTTTGTGTCCTTTAGTCATCAGAAGCACTCTGCGACTGAGTGCTCGAGCTGTCACGGTTCTGTCCAGACGCGCGATGTTCTGGCGAAAGAGGTGTCGACTGGGATGGTCGCCTGTATGGATTGTCATCGGCAGAAGCGAGCGTCGATTGCATGCAACACATGCCATGATCTCGGGCAGTAAGAAACTATGAAGATTATTGAAGTTAAAGCATTTGGCCTTCGCGGCCGCACGCCGGAAGGTGGATGGTCAAAGGAGTTGCGTCCGGATGACTGCGTTCATACGCTCATCGCCGTTATCACGGCAGACGGCCTGACAGGTTGGGGCAGCGTGTTTACAAGCGAGGAACTGGTTCGCGCATCACTCAACGTTCTGAGGCCGCTTTACCTCGGCGAGAACGCGTTGGAGCCGGAGCGCGTGAGCGAGATTCTGCATCAAAACACGTTCTGGCAAGGACGCGGGGGCGCCATTACTCATACGATCAGCGGTATCGATATCGCATTGTGGGACCTGCTGGGAAAGGCGACGCGGCAACCTGTTGGACGATTGTTAGGCGGACGCTACCGGGAGCGCATTCTGCCTTATGCCTCGTTGTTGATGCGGGAACCGGAACGGATGCCGGACGAACTTCTGCCTGTCAAATCGCAGGGCTTCCGAGCTTTCAAGATCGGTTGGGGTCCCTTTGGCCGAAGAGACGCAGCCACGGATGAAGCGATTGTCCGGGCCTCGCGCGATGCGCTCGGGCCGGAAGCATTGCTAATGGTGGACGCTGGCGCGAGCGACGCATTCTGGCCGCGCGATTTCAAGTGGGCGCTGCGGACGGCAGAGATGTTGGCGGATTATGGCGTGGCATGGTTTGAGGAGCCTCTGCCGCCGGACGCCATGACAGACTATATCGCTTTACGAAGGTCAGCGCGGGTCCCGATCGCAGGTGGTGAGGTGCTGACGCGAAGACAGTCCTTCGCGCCATGGCTGGCAGCGGGAGCGTTCGACATTGTGCAGCCGGATGTGACTAAGGTGGGCGGGATCAGCGAAGAGCGCCGCATCGCTTGGATGGCGCGCGCTAACGGAGTACGGTTCATCCCGCATGGGTGGAACACAACAGTTGGGCTCGCGGCAGACCTCCAACTTGCTTCGGCCATTTCCGATACCGATCTAGTCGAGTACCTGACAGGATCGCCCTTCATTGATGATCTGCGCGATGGTGGATGGAAGCTTGATCCCGACGGGATGTTGCCGATTCCGAGCGGTCCGGGATTGGGGATTCAAATCAATCTTGAAGCTTTGAAGGAGTTTTCTGGCGCTGACTTGAGTGGTATCCATGCGTAGAGCAGCATGAAGCTCGTAGCATTCCTGTGGGTGGCGTTCGCCTTGAACTACGTGGACCGGCAGATGGTCTACTCGATGTTCCCGGCCCTACAGGCGGATCTGGGCTTCAGCGACGTAAGACTCGGGTTGATCGGTAGCGTTTTTCTATGGGTCTATACGTTGTCGATGCCGCTGGCCGGCCGGTTGGCCGATCGAGGCCGCCTGGAGCGGATGATTCTTGCGAGCCTGCTGCTTTGGAGCGTCTCAACCCTAGGATGCGGATGGAGCGGGTCGCAGGGTTCGTTCCTTGGTTGGCGCGCCGCAATGGGACTAACGGAAGCTCTCTATTTCCCGGCAGCACTCGCGTTGATCGCAAGCCACTACTCTGACCAGGCGAGATCGCGCGCGCTCGGCATCCATCAATCGGCGCAGTTTGCGGGTGTCGTCATCGGCGGATGGTATGGCGGGTGGTCAGCCGATCATGTGGGTTGGCGCCAGGCATTCGCGCTGGCGGGCATTCTTGGAATTGGGTACAGCTTCGTCTTGTGGCGCGCGCTTGCCAAGTTGGAGCGACCCACACCGGTCGACACACACCGTGCGGGAAACGTGCGCGAATTGTTGCGATCCCGGTGTTACGTAGCTCTATGCCTGGCCTTTGCCGCGTTCTGCGCTATGCAGTGGATCTTCTTCGCTTGGTTCCCTACGTTTCTCTACGAGAGCTACCACTTGTCAATGACGGACAGCGGTTGGAATGCCACGGTCTTCGTGCAGGGCAGCACGATCGCTGGGATTCTTGGCGGCGGCACACTCGCAGATAAGCTCTCGCAACGCTGGCCGGCAGCGCGATTGTATGTGTCGGCGTTAGGCGTCTTGTGCTGCGCGCCGTTCGCATACCTGACTTTCGCTGCAGATTCGCTGCCCATGGCGCGCTTGTACTCCGCTGGCTTCGGGTTGTTTGCGGGCAGCCTTGCAGCCAATGCCTTCGCCGCAGCTTATGACGTAGTCGGTCGGAAGAATCGTGGAGTCGGATCGGGCGTGCTGAATATGATGGGCGGACTGTCATCGTCCGCGATGATCTATATGGCGGGAATCTGGAAGACTACGATCGGTTTCCCGGTCATGATGATGTGGATGATGATTGTCGCCGTCCTCGCGGCGATCTTGATGATCCTCGCGACTTCAAAGTGGTTCAGCGCTGAAGCCGGGCCACGGCCGGTGGTCGGGGGAATTCCGGAGAAGCTCGGTACACCCGGCTGACAGCGACGATCGTCATCATGAGAGCCGCGCCTATACCGGCCAGAGCTATGTCTTTCTGCGCATCCCAAATGTCGCCTTGCATGCTGACAAAGGATTCTCCGGAGTCCGGACTGATCAAGCTTGCAACGGCAGCTTCGATGATCTCGTAAACCCCACCGAAGGCCAGCGCGATGTCCACGGGAAGATAATATCGCCAGGCGCCTTGAACGCCACCGGTTCGGATCAACAACTCCTGGAACGGGTAGGCAAAGCAGAGGCCGAAACTAAAGTGCGCAACTCGATCATAGTGATTTCGAGGCGTGCCCAAAATCCCTTTCATCCACTCGCCGAGCGGCACGTCCGCGTACTTGTGGTGGGCGCCCCACTCGTGAATGCAAAGGAACACAAACAACAACCAATAGGAAGTGTTCGATAACGGTATACGCCGGTGAATGAAGACAAGTACTAGGATCAGAAGTATAACCAACAGGTTTTCAAGAAGCCAATCCGCAATGCGGTCGGGGCGGTAAAGTGAGGTCGCGATCACGAGGCCGCCAGCTACGGACAGTATCGGCGCGTGCGATTTCTCCATGAAAGTTAACTTTACTGGATCAGGGGCAGCTTATGCAGCTTTCAGTTCAACTGGCAATCCCATGTAGTGGCCATAGCGCTCTAAAGCCGGTCCCAGAGCCTGGGTTTCTGAGCCTTTGAGTGATCGATCGATACACACTTCTACAACTACGTGATCCGACTTGAGAACACGTCGCCAGCGACCAATTACGCGGCCATCGAGCAACACGACATGCAGGAATGAAGAGCCGGACCGGAGCTGTGGGGGGCTACTTCCTTGTAGATGAAGAAGGTCCCTGCTTTCGCTGTATGACATGATGTACTCGTCGTAGCCTTGGACGAGATCTATCACTGGAACGGCAGGTTTTCTGCTTTCTGAAGAGCGCGCAAGCCAGTATGTGCGGTCATCGATCGATTCGTGATGAAGTTCTGGCGTGACTGCCTCAAGCCCTCTTCTTCCTTCAGCGGCTGTCAGGCTCGACCACACGAGGTAGTCCTTCAGAGTCGCTGGCCCGCGGCTTGTAAAGTACCGCCGAGTCAGCTCAATGAGTCCTTCCTCTCTGTCGAGAGTCTTGACCGAAGGCACTCGCTCGTCGAGCAACGCATACGTCTGCTGCTTCCCTCGCAACGGACCGCTGCAGACAATTCCATCCAATTCGGCCCGCATAATGATATACGCGAGATGAAAGCCACTGGCCTTGATGCTGTTTTTCTGAAGCACGACGGCAAGCTCGGAACGTGTAAGATGCTTCCCGCCCATCAATGCTTTCGTAAATATCTTGCGGCTCCTGGAGAATACGGAATCGTCTAGTCCCACTTTGTTATACATGTGAGAATTCAAAACGTTTACCCGCGGCCCTGTGACTGTCAGCATCCACCGAATGTCCGTTGCCGCTACGAAATGCCACGTCGGGCGGACCATGTGGGTTCGAAGAATCGTGCCGGATGCGAGCGCCTGATTGATCCTGTCGACATCAACTCCGACAGCTCGCTGCGCTATAGACCATTTTGCATAGCCAAACTCCTGTGACTGCATCGCGCCAAAATGGTGAACAACCGCCTCGGGCGAATCGGAAGTGGGTGTCCACAGACGCTGACTGGATAGTCGCCGCAATACGATCTCGGCGTTATTCATCGCGTCTGGGGCTTGACCATAGGAACGAATCGGACTGGAAGGATCGATTGAGTGCTTATCTTGCCGTCCGAGTCTTTGGTAAGCAGCAGGAGTTCCTGTTCGAACGTTGAGCGGCCAACCGGCGCCAGCATCTTTCCGCCCGGCTTTAGCTGTTGAACCAGCGCTTCAGGAAGTTCGGGCGGAGCCGCCGTTAGGATGATGCGATCGAACGGAGCTTTTTCAGGCCAACCTCTATAACCATCTCCATCACGGACGAATACGTTTTTGTATCCCATCTGCTTCAGAGTCTCGGTTGCGGATCGAGCCAGCGAATCAACGATCTCAATGGTGTAGACCTCATGTGCCAAGCGCGAGAGAATTGCCGCCTGATAGGCCGATCCTGTGCCGATCTCAAGCACCCGATGATCCTTAGCGACATCGAGAGCCTCGGTCATGAAGGCAACGATATAGGGCTGTGAGATGGTCTGTCCGTGGCCGATCGAGACTGGACGATCTTCGTAGGCAGCCGAACGAACGTCGACAGGCATGAACATGTGGCGGGGCGTCTCGCGCATCGCTTTCAGGACCGAGGCGTTCTTGATACCCCGCGCGGCGATCTGGTTCTGAACCATGCGGTCCCTGTCGCTTCGGAAGGGGTCCTGGGCCGGCAGCAGCGCAGCCGTAAGTAGGAATGCTACAAGCTGAGTCCTCACGTTTGTATTATGCGCCGGTCTGGTAGATCAACGCGTATAATTGCGGCAATGTTTAGACGCGAGTTCTTCACGACATTGGCTGTAGGCGCTGCAACGGCGCAGTTCGGACGTTCCCAGCCTGCGGCTCCATTTCTGGAGCGCGCCGCAGAGGGTACTCCTCAGGCGGGTAAGGTTCTGCTGGCGGTGCAAGCTCATTCGGATGATATTCCACTTTCCGCCGCGGGCGCCGTGGCAAAGCTGACGCGCGAGGGCTATACCGGCTACCTTGTCCGGGCGACCAATGATGATATGGGTGACGCGCCCGGGCTCGGAACTCCGGGTACGATTGGCGAACACGTGCTGGGTAATGAGCGGGATAATGCAAAGCTCGTATCGATTCTCGGTTTGAAAGACAAGTTCGATCTGAACTATAGCAATCATCTGATGGGAGGAGTCGCCTTCAATGAGCTGATGTCGCGGCTTATCTTTTTGATTCGCCTCTTGAAAGTAGATACGGTAGTCTCCTGGGATCCCTGGGCGCATGACGAAGAAAATCCCGACCACCACATGACGGCGCGCGCCGTCGAAGCGGCGTGCTGGATAGCGGGCAGGAAGCATGATTATCCCGAGCACTTTGCCGCTGGGCTGCAACCTCATGCCGTGACCGATAAATACTATTTCGCTCGCCGGCCCGAGATCACAAGAGTCGTGGACATCAGCGGAGTCATCGACAAGAAGGTGGAAGCCAACCGCGCCAATGTAGCTAAGGGTCCGGCCGGGACAAACGGCTCGCGTCTGCGCGCGGAGCTTGCCAAGCGGAAGCTGAAGCTACCGCTGCTCGGCGACGACGACGCCACGGCAGATCGCAATTACATCAAAGAGTTCGTTCTGGCGCGCAATCGTGAGCTTGGGAAACAATACGGCGTGGAATACGCCGAAGCATTCCATTACATCGGCCCGGGGGCCGCCGCACGACCCTCGCGGGTCGAGGAGTATATAAAGCGAAATGCAGTGCCGCTACGTTAACACGATCTCGTGTTCGCATCCACGAAGATCCATCTCATACTCGATCGAGACAATAGGCGGTCGCGAATAGTGCCAGTTCACGCCATGAATGGCGGAAGCGCCCATCGGACGAATGATCTCGCTGGCGAGCATCGCGCTGATCGAGTGCACCGTATAAACGTTTACAACCGTCGCAAGCTGCCAGCCCAATCCCATTCCTTTGAGGCGTCCGGACATCAGGCCCATCACGAACCGGGCTTTCTTTTCCAACGCTTCGGGTGACGTCTCTCCGCGCCGGATCACATCGTGAGGATCGAGAGAACCTTCGGGCAGCTCTCCGCCTCCGGCGACGATGAACGTCTTTGCTTTAGTGGTTGACGGTATCGTATAGCTGAACCCATACAAAGATGGTGTCGCGGAAGGATTGATCTCCGGCGCCACATTGGTGCGCGCAACGGGATTGACTCCATCGACGATGAGTCCCCAGTCCTGCAGCACGCGAACATAACCGCCGTTGAAGTCAGCGAATCCTTGAAAGCTGAACGGTTTCGGTGAACGTAATTCCATACCGCAAAGCGAGTGAAGGGGTCGCTGGACTGAAGCGAGATGATCTTTGACGCCATCGAAGCCGGCGCTCAAGGCAACCGGCTGCAGAAAACGGACATGGACGATCTCATGGCCATCATCGGCAATCGTCCCGCCGGAGTATGGCGCTATCCCACGCAGGAATGAGTAGTTTCCTTTTCTATAAGGAACGAGCATATGTTACAGGTCATAATACCGGGTCGAGATTCCTGCCCTTCATTGGGATCGCTTCTATTAGCAATCGTGAATAGGGATGGCGCGGATTGGCGAACATTGTGTCGACAGATCCGGATTCGACCACCTGACCTTCGCGCAGAACGTACATCCGGCTACACAAGGACGCTACAGATAGCAAATCGTGAGAGATATACAGAATCGACACTTGATGATCGCGATTCAACGAATGGAACAATTTCAGGAGCTGTGACTGAGTAACAAGATCGAGTGCGCTTGTGGGTTCGTCGACAATGAGCAGCGCTGGCCTATGCATGATCGCCATCGCGATCACGACGCGCTGCGCTTGTCCGATGCTGATCTGTCCAGGGTATCGGCGCAAGAATGTATCTTCGTCCGGCAGTTCGACGCTTCTTAGAAGATCTGCGAGAAACGCTCGATCCGGCTTTCCAGGTCTATGCGCTTTCCAGACCTCTCGTAGCTGTGTTTCGATGCGGAGTGCGGGATTGAGCGCAGCCGCCGCGCTTTGAAGCGCTAACGCGATCTCTTTTCCCCGAACGGACCGAATCTGCGAATCATTCAACTCCAGCAGTTGCAAATCTCGAAATGCTATTTCACCTGTAACAACGGCTCGGCGGGAACCCAGAAGTCTCAGGATCGATAGGGCAAGAGTGCTCTTGCCTGATCCGCTTTGTCCCACGAGACCGACGATCTCACCTTCGCCGACTTCCAGCTCTACTCCGCTAAGCACGTCTTTCTTGGTCGGATAGTCGACTGTGATGTTAACGGACAGTAGCGGCTGCGACATGGGTACCCTTCTCTCCTGCATTCAGGCTGAGATGCTCGATGTTCCAGTAGAAGTGAGGCCGCAGGGATGCTGGCGAGATGTTCCGCAAAGCCGGCGTTAGAGCTCCTAGCGCATCTCGGTTCACCAAGTAGATAAATGGAGATTCTTGAGCGACTATTTCCTGTACTCGATCGAAGGCTTGCTTCCTTATCTGATGTGTGGCCGCCGACGCCTGGACGCGCATCAGCTTGTCGATCTCTGCCTCCCACTCGGTGGCAGGGACCTTTTGGGCGGGATTCCATTGGTGATTCACCGCGGAACTCAACCAGACGTTCATCTGCGCATTCGGATCCGGATCTACGTTCACCAGACCGAGCAAACAAGCGTCATAGTCAAGCGTCTTGCCGGTTCGTTCCAGCAGCGAAGGAAAATCTAACGTTGTGATGTTTACGTCAATTCCGATCTTCTTGAGATCGTCCTGGATCAGGCTGGCGAGTCGTAATCGCGTTTTGTTTCCGGCGTTCGTGATCAGAGAAAACGCGACGGCATTCCCTTGCTTGTCATAGAGTCTGGAATCTCTCAACTGGAAGCCTGCAGAATTAAGCAGGCGTAGGGCTTGCTGAGAGTTGTACCGGGTCCGCTGAAGCTTCCGATTGAACCACACACTGGACGACGGGACGGGGCCCGAAGCCTGCTTCGCGTATCCCCGATACACCAATCGGATCATGTCTTCGCGATTGATCGCGAGAGACACCGCTTGCCGGAACTGACGCGATTGAAACCAAGATCTCTTTGCGGCGTTGATAGGCGCTTTCCCTGCCTGGTTGAACCAGAACATCTCCACATCGGTTGTCGCTCCTGCATTGAGGGCCGTGATCCCTTGCTTATTCCGAAGCCGATCATACGAATCGGCGTCCAATCCTTCCATAATGTGGAGCTCGCCTCTCGAGAATCTCAACATTTCGGTGTCTTTGTTACCGAGAATGTCCAAACGAACCGAATCGAGGTATGGCAACCTTCGGCCGTTGCTATTCTTTTTCCAATAGTTGGGGTTGCGCCGCAACTCGACGAACTGACCAGGCCGGTGGTCAGCAATCCGGAATGGCCCGAGAACAGCTCGTTCCTGAGGCGCCTTAGCTGACTGGATGACAACCTGATCGAGCAAACGTTCTAACGATGCTACCGGAGCCGGAAAATCGATCACAACGGAGTTTCGTTTTGGGATGGATACGCTTACGCTACCGGCGCTTGAACGGAATGAGTCGCCTGTAGGGGAATGGAGCGATGGATCCATCATGCGACGAATCGTGAAGGCGACATCGTCCGCAGTGAACGGAGTTCCGTCGGAAAATACAATGTTCTCGCGGAGATCAAGGGTTAATCTGCGTCCGCCATTCGATATTTTCCATATCTTCGCTAGCTCGGGTTCGAGCTTCTGTGTCACCCGATTCAGACGGACAAGTACGCCCCCTGTTAAATAGCGGATCGTTTCTCCCGCACTGTCATCGACGAGCAGAGGATCGAACGTTCTTGGATCATTGCGCAAGGCTAAGCGCAGTTGACCTCCCCATTGTCCTGCAGCGGGAAATGCAGCGAGAATCAGAATCCAGGCAAGAATCAGGTTTGATGAAGACACAAGTCAATCCACTTTTGGTACGAGTAAATGTAACGATCCGGTGATGCCAAACAGTAGGATCGCGGGGGCCAGTAGCCACGGTTGTTCGAGTACGGCTGAATAGTTAAGGAGATCGCTCATTAGGTTTCCGAGCGACGGCAAAGGCTCACTCACACCCAGTCCCAGCATGCTGAGGTTCGCCTCGGCCATCACGAAACCCGGGACGAAAACACAAAACTGAGCAAACATCGTAGGAATGAGCCCTGGCAAGAACTGCATCAGGATGAGTCGTGATGGAGGGCAGCCGGAGGCTTGGGCTTGGATAGTGAAATCTGAATCCGCCAGACGCTGCGTTGCTGCCGCAAATAGCCTCACACCGGAGGCCCACCCGAGCAGGCCCAGCAGGGCGAACAAGATGGACACCGAGATGATGGCAGATGTGTCGAGCGGGAGCAGCGCCCTCACAACCAACAACAGGAAGAGCAAGGGCGTACTGATGATCACATCGACGGCATAGAAAAGAGGTCGTTGAAGTTCCGTTATGGACGCTGCGACCACTCCTGCGATTGCCGCGATTGCGGTTGCGAGCAAAGCAGCCGCCGGCGCGAGGAGCAGCGACGTTCGTGCTCCGTAGAGCAGTCTCGCAAAGCGATCCCGCCCCAAATCGTCGGTGCCGAGCAAGAAAGTTGGGCCTGGCGCTTCGTTCGGCTGCCGCCGGTGCTGGGTGTCATAAGACGATGGCGTGAAAATCTGAGGCGCAACCGAGCTCAGCGAGACAACAAGAAGGAACCCGATGGCGAATCGTCGGAGAATCCTCACGACGCCTGCTCCCGAAGAACCTTGTTGGCGATGTCCGTTGTCGCCGCGGCCACGCTATTCAGAGCGGCGATGATCAGGGTGACGCCAAGCAGCACCGATAGATCTCGTCCAAGGGTAGCTTTCCAAGCTAGTTGGCCCAGACCCGGTGAATCGCAGATCACTTCGAGAGGCACGGCGGCTCCGAGCGCAATCGAGATTGATGATGCGCCTAGCACAATCATCTGCGGTGTGCTTGGCCCGGCAATGTGCCAACGAAAAAGGGCTCTACGCGTTAAACCCATTGCCTCAGCCGCCATCACATGCGGCTGAGCGCTCGCTTTGTCGAAAAGCGTATTCATCTGCAGGAAGAGGCGTGAAAAGACCACGCATGACATCGCCGAAGCCACCGAAGATTGGAGAACAATCGCCATGAAACCAAGCAGCGCTGAAGGCACACAAAGCAGCAGTCCCGCAATGGACGTGCTGCTGCCCCGCAGGGCAAAGCCCGGAAAAAGAGTTACACACGACGCCAGAAGCACGGCAACAGCCCAGCCGGTGAAGGCTCCGACTCCAACTGCCCGAAAGGTTGCAGGATAACGTTCGGAAAGCAACTCCCAGACGGGCCGGTTAAATGTGGAGGAGTACCCAAGATCACCTTGTACGGCTCCGCCAACGAACTGGATGAAAGCCGTGAGTGGATTCCGATTCTGTGCTCGCAATTGCCGTAAACTTTGGATACTCTCCGTGCTCAAACGCGCGTCGATTTGACGCTCATCGGAATCAAATCCCGGCGCGATGCAGACGAGCACGGACGTAAGAAACAGCACCATCGGAAGACGCATTCCGACTCGAAATGCAATGCGCCCGATCGCTTTGATCGCATTGTGGGCCAGAATCAGCACGGAGGCCCCACTGAGGAAGGTTCAGTCTGCGTCTCGTGCCACTTTTCGAGAATGAGCTTCAGCTTATGGATGTCGATGGGTTTTGCAATGAATCCGTCCATACCTGCATTTCGGCAGTTTGCCTCATCGCTTTGTAAAGCGCCTGCCGTCAGCGCCACGATCGGAGTGCGGTATCCGACTTCGCGCTTCCGAATTTCCCGTGTAGCTTGAAGACCGTCCATCACCGGCATTTGACAATCCATCAGAACGAGCGAGTATCGAGCTTCCATGACACGGTCGACGGCCTTCTGTCCATCACTGACCGCTTCCACCACATAGCCGAGTTTGTCGAGGAGCCGCATCGCCACACGTTGGTTTACCATGTTGTCCTCGACCACGAGGACTCGTGCGTCCTTCGGCTTCTGCGACTGCAACACTGGCGTCGTTGTCGGCGCAGTGGGAGCCTCGCTCTTCGCATCGACAGGACCGACCGGCAGTTCGAACCAGAATGTGGAACCGGCGTGAAGCTGGCTCCGAACTCCGACTTCTCCGCCCATCGTTTCAACGATCCGCTTGGAGATTGAAAGACCGAGTCCGGTTCCACCGTGGCGCCTGCTGTCGGACGAATCCAGTTGCGTGAACGGCTGGAACAACTGTGTGCAGCCGTGCTCAGAAATTCCAACTCCGGTGTCGACAATTTCGAATAGGATGCGGCCGGCATTCCGGCCGGGTAGGACGTTAACCGTCACACTCCCTTTGTCCGTGAACTTAATGGCGTTGCTAACGAAATTGAGGAGGACTTGCCGTAATCGGCCCGCGTCGGCGCTGACGCAGCGCGGGATCGAAGCGTCGATTTTAATATTGAGCTCGATTTGTTTGCGCGCCGCATCGGCCCGGACGATCTCGATTGCGTCCTGGACAGCAGCCTCTAGGCAAAATGCTGCTGCTTCCAGGCGCATCCGGTCGGCCTCCATCTTCGAGAAGTCGAGGATGTCGTTGATGATCGTCAGGAGCGCATTTGCGGATTTCTGAATCGTTTCGGTATATTCACGCTGTTCGCTACTGAGAGGTGTGCTTGTCAGAAGAGCCGTCATGCCGATGACCCCATTGATGGGGGTTCGGATCTCGTGGCTCATATTGGCCAGAAACTGCGCTTTGACGATTGCCTGCCGCTTGTCGGCTTCGAGCCGCTCTAGATAAAGTTTGTAGGCGCGATAGACAGCGTACATCATGGGCACAACACCAACCCATGCCTGCCATCCAAACATGCGGTTGAGCACAATGATGAGCCAGACCACGGATGCGCCTGAAAGATAGAACGGGAATGACCAGTAATACGACTCGTGCCACACTTGTCGCATGTTTCGGTTCTCAGTCAAGCCAATCACGCCGGCCACAATCACGGTGTTAACAAGGAAATAGGCAGAGGCAACGAGAACAAGCTTGACTGGCTCTTGCACGCCCGCCTGAGTCAGAACGGGCAGGTGGTACAGAGCAAAACCGACAGTGATCGAGATCGCCGCATTCCCCAAATTGAAGAGCATCTTCAGGGGTTGGCGCTTTTCCCGCGAATGCCAGACGTACTGGAGCGTAAATGAGGAAGACGCCATCAATAGCGTCTCCGACCATGTCAGTTGCGTAATGGCCAGCAGCAACACGAGAAAATTGACCGACAAAGTCCCTTTGACGCCGGGAAGGCTAACCTTCAGCCGGGAACTCAGCAGAGCCGCTATCGAATATCCGAGCGCTCCAAGCGGATCAGACAGTTCCCACCTGATCAGACTCGCTAAAAGCGCCATTAGCCCGGTGCAGAGTACTGCCGCGATGTAGAGATTCGCCTTGGATACTTTCCCGTCTGCCATATCTTCACCACGCGGCCGGTAATCCTGAGGAATCCTGATCGGACTGTGCTTTGGCCGAGAGAAACTCAAGCCCTACGATGTAGCCATCGCAACCTGCTCCTGCGTGCCGGACTATGGCGGTACCCCTGATAACAGGACCAGCGAGGTAGACGCTACAGCCGGGTGCTAGTCGCTTCTGGGTAGCGATGCACGCCCCGGACGTAGAAATGTTGCGTAGCGTTGCATTTTCGAGAAATGGTCCACCTGGCCGACCGTCGTAAACCAGGACGGGTCCGCTCGCTTCATACCTAGGTTGCATCCGGCGGCCTAGAAGATTAAAACCCGCTTCAATTCGCTGTAGAAGGCGCGACACATGTTTCTTATCGACTCGCCGCGCCAACTTTTGAGGAATTTATGCCAAAAGGGCTATTTCCTTGGGAATAGGACGTTAGCGCCGACCGGTTCAATCTGGAAAGCGACGCGTTTTTCCCTAAATGCCGTTATCCAACGTCCGAAGAGTAACGCGAAAGGACTTTACTACATGTCGAACTCTATACGTCGCCTTCTTTTCGTATGGGTGGTGATCCTCGCCGGTGTCACCAACGCGATAGCGCACCCGAAAATTTCTGCGGATCTTGAACGAGCCGCCCCCGATCGTCCGGTCAACGTCATTGTGCAGTACAAGCTCGGACGTCCGTTGCGGACGGTTCTTGGTTCGATCACAGATCTCGTACGACAATTGCCGTTAGTTGGAGCGGTCGTTTTTCGTATTCTCCCGTTGGAAGCTCTTGCTATCGCGAATGATCCCGATGTTGAGTATGTATCACTCGATCGCTCGATCGCAGCGAAGATGGATGTCAGTGCTGCCGCCGTCAACGCGAATCTCGCCTTCACTGCCGGGACGACTGGCCGTGGCGTCACCGTCGCTGTTATCGACAGCGGCATCGCGAATCATGCTGATGTAAAGAGCAGCGGTCTACTGCTAGGTCTCTTACCTCGGATCATTTACCAGGAAAGTTTTGTGCCGGGTGATCCTCGGACCGATGACGAGTTTGGCCACGGCACTCATGTCGCAGGCATTCTTGCCGGTGACGGAAAGGAATCGACAGGCAGCGGTTTCACAAAGACCTTCCGCGGCATTGCACCCGAAGCGCGCTTGATGAACCTGCGCGTGCTCGATGGAAACGGGAAAGGCACGGACAGCGCTGTGATCAATGCGATCCACCGCGCAATCCTGCTAAAAACGCTGTTGAACATAAAGGTGATCAATCTGTCACTCGGACGCCCGGTTTGGGAATCGTATACAAAGGATCCTCTTTGCCGAGCAGTTGAGGCAGCCTGGAAAGCCGGCATCACGGTAGTAGTCTCAGCTGGGAATGAAGGCCGCAACAATAGTGTTGGCTCCAACGGTTATGGAACGATCAGCTCACCGGGCAACAGCCCATATGCAATTACCGTAGGCGCAATGAGAACGATGCAATCTATGTCCCGCGGCGACGATCTGATTGCAAGCTACAGCTCGAAAGGTCCGACGCGCATCGATCATATCGCGAAGCCGGATCTGGTTGCGCCGGGCAATCAGGTCGTATCTCTCATGACGAGCGGAACTCTGGCGGCACAGGCGGCAGCCAACAACACTTTGGTTCCACTCTCTTACTATCAGAGAAGCGCTGCCGGATATCTGTTTTCGCAAGATTACTATAAGCTCAGCGGCACAAGTATGGCGGCTCCGGTGGTCAGCGGCGCAGTGGCACTGCTTCTCGATCGCGAACCCTCCCTGAGCCCCGATCAACTCAAGGCGAGGTTGATGAAAACGGCCTCAAAGTCGTTCCCGGCGCAGAGCACTGTCTTCGATCCGGCTACGAACCAGACATTCGTCAGTCAATACGACATGTTTACGGTTGGAGCCGGATATCTGGATATCTGGGCAGCTTTGAACAACCGTGATAACGTCCGGGGTACCGCAAGGTCGCCGCGCGCCGCGGTTAACGCCGCGACCGGAAAAGTCACGATCGTCCGCACTGAAGCGAATAGTTGGTCCGACTCCGGTTCCTACGGACTATCCGCAGTATGGGGTGATTCCATCTTCGTCGGCGGCTCTTCGGCTGTCTGGGGCGATTCCGCCGTGTGGGGCGACTCCGCTGTTTGGGGCGACCGGACAACCAACGGATACAGCGCAGTGTGGGGTGACTCGGCCGTCTGGGGCGACTCCGCAGTCTGGGGCGATTCGGGACTATCGGGCTTGAACGTTTTGGTCAAGGGCGAGAAGTAATCGATAGCTGTCTGAAATCGGCGAGGGGCGGGACGCGCCTCTCGTCGATGTCAACCACTCGCAACTACAGCCGATCTACTCCACTGATGGGCGTACTTCTCCCGAACCAAAAACAGATAAGACAGCAACCCGATCACGAGCAGTACGCAGATCAGTTGGAACGGAGCCGTGTAGCCCCCGGTTGTCTGCTTCAACCAACCCGTTGCGATCGGGGCCACAATTCCGGGCGCGCTCGCCGCCAGCGCCTGAAGTCCCACAACTCGACCGACTAGATGGCCAGGAATAAGAGTTTGCGTCAAGGCCCAGGCGTTCGCAGTGGCTAACCCAAGTCCACTCAAAGACACGATGGCGAACGTTATCGCCATCGAAGGTGAATCGACAACTGCTCCTAAAAGTTCTGTGGACGCTACGGCCAATCCTGCGATGACGAATGACTTTCGAACCAACGGCGC
>DASQLD010000536.1:0-5291 GCA_035630195.1 Bryobacteraceae bacterium | reverse complement strand
TACCAGTACAGAACCAGACTCTTCTGGTCACCTTTGCCGACCACGTAGCGATTCACTTCAATGGCGTCAGCGCGTCCGGGGATGTTGACGTGGATTACGTCATTGAGCGTGGGAACCCATCCGCTCCCGGGAAGACAGTTCTTAGGAGAGTGCGGTGTCTGGCCCGTACGCTGCGAGCGGAAATACGCTACGAACAAATGCGCACCCATGTGCTGGTTCGTGCTCACATAAGTCCGGGTTAGCAATTCGTCGGCTCTCAAAACGTCCTGAACTTCCTTCTCGACGACGCCTTCCTGTTGAAGATTCCAGGAATTCATTTGTGCGGGAACTTGGCTGAGCGGAAGGTTCTGAGGAATCAGTTCGCGCCGGTTGAAGCCATAGACCAAAGCGGCCTGCAACAGTAGTACGGCCGTTAGGACCTTCGCGCCAGTCGTCCGTAGAAATCCGGAATTAAGCATTTTCGACCTGTACTTTCGAAGAAGAAGAAGAAGAACGTTGTGTGAAGAATTTATAAACCAGGTTGATCAGTTGATGAGTGACCACCATCATCGCGAGCGCGATCATGAAAATCACCCAGCCGGAAGCCGTGTGGGCGGAACCGTGGGCCAAGTCAGTATTGATCTCACTCATGATTCCGGTGAGCGTCACGCGGCCGGCGTTCGCCACGATTGCGATCGGCACCGTGGACAGAAACAACGCGATACGCATCCAGGGCTTCTTGTCAAAGAAATAGCCGTACACCAGCGACAGAAAGGTCAGCGACAACAGCGAGCGAATTCCGCTGCAGGCCTCGACGACACTCAATTTCTGGCTGGGAAGTTCAAGCACATTCCCATCCCGCAGGACCGGTATGCCCACCAATTCTAAACTGAACGCCGCGACCTGGCTGGCAAAGATCTGAAGGGGAAACGTGATTTGACTATAGATGACGGCAGGCAGCGGGACCATGAAGCACAACAGCAGGAGGGGAAAAAGTAACACGCGCAAGGCGTATGTGCCCCCCAGAAACAAGACGCTTCCGAAGACCGCTTCCACAAAGGCGGTACGCGCCAGGAATATCTCGGCTCCCAGCGTTCCAATGTACATCTGAATAGCCGCTAAAATAACGATAACAAGGCCTAAGTAGTTCGTTTGTAAAGGACGGCCGAGCAATTTGTCTCGATCTTGCCAAGCAATATAGGCGGCGATTACGGGTACGAAAAAACCGTGCCCCATGTCTTCGTCGTCATTCCACTGTTTCACCAAACGAGCCAGCACCGGGGCATAACAAAGGATCAACAGGCCCAGGAACCAGCCAAGCATTAGCCAGGGGGGTTGTCGTTCTGAGGAGGGCGGCTCGGGGGCGGATGTAACTACGGGGTTAGCGACTGAACTCATAACATACCGAAATTGCCTAACTTATGATACTTGACACGGAAACCGCCAAAGCCTGGACAGATGTCTAGAATGGTAGTAGTGCCCGCTCTCCGCGCTTTTTCTCATTGTATTACTGTTGCGTGCTTTTGCGCTCTACGGGCCCAGACTCCCCCTCCGCTCGAGTTTTTTCCCATCTCGGAAATCCGCCCCGGTCTGAAAGGCGTCGGTCGAACGGTCTTCTCGGGGACCGCTGTGGAAGAGTTTCAAGTGGAAATCCTAGGCACACTCGAGAATGCCGGTCCTAAACAATCGATCATTCTAGGCCGTTTAAGTGGCGGTCCGCTCGAGCGTACCGGTGTAATGCAAGGGATGAGTGGTAGCCCAGTTTACATAGACGGGAAACTTGCCGGGGCAGTGGCCATGGCGTTCCCGTTCTCGAAAGAGCCAATTGCGGGCATACGTCCTATTGCCGAGATGTTAGCGGGCGGAGACACTGGTCTGCCGCGCGCTGTCCAGGCCGCCCTAGTCCGGACTTATTCAAGAAATGGTATAGCGAGAAATGATGGTACGGAACTGGTCAATCTTGCAACACCGCTCTCTTTCAATGGGTTCACACGCGCAACGCTCGACGCCTTCGCACCGCAACTGCGTGCGATAGGACTGGAACCGCGCCAAGGTTTGTCCGCTGGCCGGCAACCCACGGAACTACGCAACACGAGTCCGTTGGAACCGGGCTCGATGATCAGTGTGCAGTTGATTACAGGTGATCTCAGTGTCGGCGCTGATGGAACAGTTACCCACATCGACGGAAAGCGCGTCTACGCCTTTGGACATCGATTCTTATCCGTAGGACCGACGGAAGTTCCTTTCACTCGGGCATCCGTCCTCGCGCTTCTGCCAAACGTCTCGACCTCCTTCAAGATCTCGGCCAGCGGCGATTGGCTGGGCTCGATTACGTCGGATCGCAACGCCGCGGTCGCCGGCGAACTCGGGCGTCGCCCGCGGATGACGCCGGTCACTATTTCAGTCGCGGGATTGGCAAGGCCAATCGAATACAAGATGGAGATGGCCCAGGATCGTCTCCTTTCCCCGATGCTGCTACAGATGGCGATCTATTCCGCGCTCGATGCAACCGAGCGGACGTTAGGCTCTGGAGCGGTACGGATACGCGGCGAAGTCGAGTTCGATAACTTGTCCGAATCGCTCCGCTTCGACACCATCCACTCGGGCGATTTCAATGTGCCACTGCAAACCGCTTTATCCACCGCCATGCCTCTCGGGTATGCGCTCCAGAATTCGGTTGAGGATCTGCGCGTTCGAAAAGTGAACATAGCCTTGGACTCGTTCACCGTTAAGAAGCAGGCGAGCATCGAGAACGCCTGGCTGTCGAGACGTGAAGCGCGGCCCGGAGAGAACGTCGAGATCATGATCGAAGTCGCCGGGGAAAGCGGAGTACGTACCAAGCACAAACTCGCCTACAACGTTCCCATCGGCTCTCCAGTGGGAACCCTCAATTTCACTGTTGGCGATGGACCCACAGTCAATGCCGCGGAACAGCGGTATTACGGAATTGGTCAACCTCGACCTGCGAAAGAACTGGTGTCTTTCCTGAACTCCCTGCGCTCGAACACCAAAGGCTACGTTCGAGTTTGGCGCGCCGATGCGGGTTTTCAGATCGACGGCAAAGATTTACCCGATCCGCCCCCCTCAATCGGTTCCATACTGACCCGCACTCAGACAGGAACATCTACGATTCCCCGAACGTCGACGATCGCTGAAATGGTATTTGCCTCCGGTGACGTGTCCGTTACAGGCTCCAAGACCCTGCAGTTGGAAGTGAAGGAATGATCCGTTACATTGCCGCAGTCCTGCTGGCGGGCGCTGGCCTTTTTGCGTCCAGCACAGCATCTTGGGAGATGAATACATACGCCGACTTCATGCGCGGTCGTTTCTCGGGAGTGTCCCTTACAAGGGATGGCCGTGTCGTTCTCGCTCCACGTCTGACACCGCTGTTCTCGTCCGACGAGCCGTCTATATGGACTGTCGCCGAGGGAGCGGACGGAACCCTGTATGTTGGCACCGGCCATCGCGGCCGGCTGTACCGAATCGATCGGACTGGCGCCAGCACTCTTGTCTGGACCGCGCCGGAACCCGAGATCTTCGCAGTCGCAGTGGCGCCCGACGGGTCGGTGTTTGCCGGAACTTCTCCGAGCGGGAAGGTATACCGCATTCGCGGCTCTGTGGCCGAAGAGTATTTCGCTCCAAATTCACGGTATATCTGGTCGCTTGCTGTTGGCCCTGACGGCGCTTTGTATGTCGGGTCGGGTGACGAGGGGAAGATCTTCCGAGTCACAGCCAAAGGATCTGGGGAAGTGTGGTTCGAGACTGGTCAATCGCACGTCACGGCCTTGGCGCTCGACAGGAATGGTCGCGTCCTGGCGGGAACAGATCCCAACGGTCTTCTTTATAGGCTCGATGGGAAAGACAAGGCGTTTGTACTGTACGATGCAGACTTTCCCGAAATTCGAACGTTGATAGCCGCCCCTGATGGTTCTATCTATGCGGCGGCCCTTGGCGGATCGGTCCAGCAGAGGACCAATGCAGCCGGAGCGGCAACACAATCGGGTACGCAGCCTCCGGCGGCTAACACTCCAACAATTTCCATCACAGTCACTGATGAGGCAGCGCAGGCTCCCGCTGAGTTGAAGCCCAAGTCCCCGGAAAGCACGAAACCCGCCACTACCCAGGGCGCGGCTACTCCAGGTCAGACTGTGTATACGGCTCCCTCGGCCCTGGAGTCGGCCGGTATCGACAAGTCCGCCTTATATCGAATTCAACCTGACAACACGGTGGAGACTCTCTGGTCGTCCAAGGAAGAGAACATTTATGATGTCCTTCTTGCCGGACCGCAAGTACTCTTCTCTACCGATTCGAACGGCCGGATCTATCGCATGAGCGCGGATCGTCGAGTGACGCTCATCGCGCAGACTAACGAGGGCGAGACCACTCGGCTTTTGCTATCCGGCGATAGCATTGTGGCTGCTACAGGAACGATGGGCAAACTCTACCGTCTCTCCGAGAGCACAACGGCTGACGGGTCCTACGAATCTCCTGTCCACGATGCCGGAACCGTGGCGCGGTGGGGACAACTGACTTGGCGGGGAGAGCGAAAAGGGTCAGGTAAGCTGGCGTTCCGGACACGATCCGGTAACTCGGCAAGACCGGACAGAACCTGGAGCGACTGGTCGGCCCCGCAGACAGATCCTCGAGGATCGAAAATATCCAGTCCCAATGCTCGGTTTATTCAATGGAAAGCCGACTTGGCCGGAGAGACGGCAGTATCACCAATGATTAATGGCGTCACCTTGGCCTACTTGCCGCAAAACAACCCTCCAATCGTTCGGTCATTGAATGTGATGACACAGGTTTCGCCGGCCACGACGGTCGGAAAGGCTGCTACTCCCCAGGCCTCGGCGGGAACATACAGCATTACCGTCACCGATACCGGAGAAGCGGGTGCGTCCACGCTATCCGGGACTCCGTCGCAGACGCTCAATCGAGGACTGACCCAGCAGATTCAGATTGTCTGGCAAGCCGAAGATCCGGATGATGACAAGCTCGTTTATGCCGTCTACTTTCGAGGGGACGACGAGTTGCAATGGAAACGGCTACGAGAGAACGTGACGGAAACGATGCTGACTCTCGAAGGCGACGTCCTTGCGGACGGCCGCTATTTGTTTCGCATTGTCGCCTCGGACAAGACTTCGAATCCAGGCGACACTGCCCGGCAGGCCGAGCTTGTCAGTACGCCGGTCTTGTTCGATGGCACACCTCCGGCCGTGACTGCAACCGTGACCCAACGTTCACCCACCACAACGACGATAGCTGTTCGAGCGATCGACGCCGCGTCATCCCTGCGTCGCGCAGAGTATTCG
>DASQLD010000535.1:0-10283 GCA_035630195.1 Bryobacteraceae bacterium | reverse complement strand
GATATTCTCCCCACCGATGCGCACCAGCGGAAGCGCCGGCTTCCACGCGGATTCGCCAACCTGGCGAAACTGCACCGCGACCGTGGCATTACGATTTGCGTCACCAGAGATCGCCCATTCGAAGCCGAGGTTCAGGAGGGTGGGATGTTCGATAACAAAGCGTCCGGCCTGCGTGCCGTTCTGCGCAAAAGCGGCGGCAGTCGTGAAAAGAAACAGAAGATTTCGGTAGCCCATCAGTCGGGCCGATTATATCGTTGAGCCGCTAGAGATGTGTACCGTCGATTTTTTGACCGGAGACGATTGCAGATAATTCCGAGAACTGCGCCTTCCCAAGCGCGCCCAGTGCGGCAGAAACGCGAAATTTCACGCCGGCGGCGGACCCGAAATGTTTGCCGAGATAGGCTGCGGCGCCTAGCTTGCGATCGGCCAGATGAACTGCATCCTGTTCCCGCTCGCATTCCGGACCATACTGGACGCGGACTTGTGGCAAGACCAGAATGGCTTTGCCTGCGTTCCGCAATTGCCAGCAAAGCTCAAGATCAGACCAGGATTCCCCGAAGCGCTCGTCGAAGTAGTTCATGCCTCGCAGGAAGATCTTGCGCACGAGCATCGGCGCTCCTGGCGCATAGTCGACTGCTACCTCAGCGGCGTCGGTTGGAGTGGGCTGAGGATTCGGAAGCTCTCCGGTCCGGCAGGCCTGCGCGAGCGCATCCCGATCCGGCAGGCGATACCAGCGGTCGACAAACGGATAAACGGCTCCCAGGGACTCGCTATCGTCGAGGCGCGTGGCAAGCCGGCTGATCGTGTCCGGCTCGACAATTACATTGGGAGGTAAGAAGAGAATGGCGTCACCTTTGGCAGTGCGCATGCCGATGTTGGCGGCCTTCGTCCATCCGAAGTTCTTGGGCAGCCGCATGGATTGAACGCTGGGAAAGTTGTGCGGTATGTCGGCCGACTTGTCTTCCGAGCCATTGTCGATAACGACAATTTCGAGACGGTCGCGATCTACAGACCCGTCGAGGGCTTCGAGGCAGGTTTGCAACTGGCCTGCGCAATTGCGTGAGACGATCAAAGCCGTGACGCGCGGCGGACGCGGTTGTTCGACGGGCGTCGTATCCATAAAGAAACTATTGTGACATCATGAGCCTGATGATGCCTTACTTGGCTGTTTTGTTGTTGTGCTTAACCGCGCATGTCGCCGCTGCCGAGCCGATCTATCTGGCGCTCTTGAAAGGGACCAATGCGCTGGCCTATCTGGCTCCAGACGGCAAACTGCTCTCTAGCGTTCCGGTGGGCGAACACCCACACGAGATGGCGTTTTCACCCGATCGCAAGCTTCTCTACACAACCGACAACGGCGTGATGCGCATCGAGCATCAGGGCAAAGGTGGTAATAGGATTTCGGTTATCGATGTCTCCTCGCGAAAACGAATTGGCGTCATTCCGCTAGGAGACTTCTACCGCCCGCACGGGATCGATGTCGATGAGAGAACGGGTATGCTCGCGGTGACTGTCGAATTGCCTGATCGGCTGTTGATCGTTGACCCGGTAAAACGCAAAGTCGTTAAGAATTTCGATACGAAAGGCAAGACATCGCATATGGTTACCTTGGGACCGGCAGCGCAATGGGCGTACGTAAGCAATAGTGGATCGTCGAATGTAGCGGCGATCAACGTTACTTCCGGGGAAACCAAACTCATCCAGACGGGCGAGCGGCCGGAGGGCGGAGTGCTGTCGAGAGATGGCAAAGAGCTCTATGTGACGAATCGGGAAGCAGGGCTGATCACCGTCATCGATACAGCGAAACACCAACCGATCGCCCACATTCAGACAGGCAAAGGACCAGTGCGGATCGCTATTACGTCGGATGGAAGCACGTTAGTTTATGCCCTCATGCATGAAAGAAAGGTTGCATTTGCCGATCCCAGGCAGCGCATGCAAACCGGCTATGTCATCGTTCCGGGCGAGCCTATCTCGTGCCATCTCTCGCGCGACGGCAAGCGGGCCTTTGTCTCGACCGAGACGACCGATACGATCTACGTCATCTCTATTGCCGACAAAAAGATTGTCGGAGAGATTAAGCTGCCGCAGGGCTCGGCGCCTGATCCGGTGGTGGAGCTACAGTAGGTTCAGCCCGCGACCTTCGCTTCGAGCTCGGCCCACCGCTCATATAACCGGTCCACTTCAGCTTGAGAAGGCTGAAGCTGCGCATAACATTCCTGCAACCGTTTGGGATCGCTGGTCACGGCAGGATCTTCGAGAGCGCGCTGCACGCTTGCGAGCTTGTCTTCCGCGGCATGGATCAGAGTTTCCATCCGGTCCCACTCGCGCTGCTCGTGGTAGGAGAGTCGTTTCTTGGGGGCTGCTGCTTGCGATTTTGGCGCCGGCGGTTCCACTTTGAGATCGCGCACGGCGTCGGATCGGAATTGCTCCCACTGCGAGTAGTCTGCGAATAGCCCCGAATCGCCTTTGCCATCGAGGCCGAGAACGATGGTCGAAACGCGGTCGAGCATGTAGCGATCGTGTGTCACCAGTACGAGCGCGCCGGTAAAGTCGAGAAGGTTCGCTTCAAGGACTTCTAACGTATTGATGTCGAGATCGTTGGTCGGTTCGTCTAGCATCAAAACATCAGCCGGCTGGAGCATCAGGTTGGCTATCGCGACACGAGCTCTTTCTCCGCCGGATAAGCGCTCGACAGCAAGATCGAGTTGCTCCGTCCGAAACAGAAAACGCTTTGCCCAGGACACGACATGCATGGGCCTATCCCGGAATATTACGTTATCGCCATGGGGACAGAGGGCTGTCCGCAGAGACTGCGAGGGATCGAGCTGCTCGCGATGCTGATTGAAGTAAACGATGCGCAAGCCCTCGGCGCGCTCAATGGTTCCGGCGTCGGCTTCCATCTGACCGGCGAGGATGCGGAGCAGCGTCGTCTTCCCGCTGCCATTTGGTCCGACCAAGCCGAGTCGCACGCCAGGAGCGAGATTGAGATTTAGCTTATGAAAGAGCGCCCGGCCACCAAGTTCTTTCTTTAGGCCTTCAACCGCGATCAGCTTCTTCGTCTTGCGGCCTGAAGCGCTGAAGTCAATTTGTGTCGAGCCCGTAACCGCGCGCGCCTGCATATCGGCAAGCTCCGACATCATGCGGCCTGCTTGATCGATTCGCGCCTTTGACTTTGTGGTCCGGGCCTTCGGACCGCGGCGGAGCCACTCAACCTCACGTCGAACGACATTCTCGAGCGACTCACGTTGCTTGTTTTGAAGCTCGACAAACTCTTCGCGCTTGAGCAGAAACTCGCTGTAATTGCCTTTGACTCGAAAGATTCCCTCGGGATAGATACGGTTAATCTCTATCATGTCGCTGACGACATTCTCGAGAAAGTATCGATCGTGGCTGACCACAAGACTGGAGAAGCTTGAACCACTCAGCAGCTTTTCGAGCCAGATGATGCCGTCGAGGTCGAGATGGTTCGTCGGCTCGTCGAGCAGCAGAACATCGGGTTCACGAACAAGCTCGCGCGCAATCGATAAGCGCTTCTTCCACCCGCCCGATAGCGAGGTCGCGTCGAGGTCCAGCGAGTCAAACCTCGCGCGGCCGGCTGCGACATTTATCTTGGATTCGCGCTCGTATTCGTCGGACGCTTCGCCCAACAGGGCGTCGTTGAGAACTGACCGCACCGTATCGCCGGCCTGGAACTTCGACTCCTGCGGAACATAGCCGATCCGCACATTCTTGCGGAATGCAACGATACCTTCGTCAGCAGTTTCAATGCCTGCGAGGATCGAGACCAGGGTCGATTTACCCGAACCGTTCGGTCCGATCAGGCCGATGCGCTCGCCTTCGGCAACGACGACGGACAATCCCTCGAAGAGCGCGCGCAGGCCGAACGTTTTACTGATGTTTTGAAGACTGATGAGAGACATCGACTAGTCAGGAAAGCTTAAATTCTTGTCCGATCTCGTGGATGATGATGCGCTTTTCCTGCGACCCGGCCGCTGCGTGAAGACGCTCCAGAGGCTCGGTGACGGGTTCGCGGCTCAACTGAAAAGTGGAATGATGAACGGGGAAGAACAGTTCGGCCCGGGCTTCCTGGCTGATGCGCCAAGCCTGCTCGGGAGTGCAGTGGAAGCGGACCCACGGATTATAGGCTCCGATGGGAATGATCGCCATATCAATGTGCTTCGAGCCCGCAGCCTTCGTTAACTTCGTCGTGTCCGCCGTGTCTCCCGCGAACAAGATTCTATAGTGGCCGATCTGGATTAGGTAGCCGTTGTATCCGCGATAGGTATCGGTTCGAAGTCTGGCGCCCCAGTGATTCACTTCGAGTCCCCGGATGGTCGCCGGACCAACGCGCTGTTCCTGACCCCAGCCAATCTCATGGACTCCCGCATACTGCCCAACCCTGAGCAAGTCTCCAGTCCGGCTAGCCGTAACCACTGTGGTGACTCGCTGCTCAAGACGGCGCAGAGAAGGCAGGTCGAAGTGGTCCATGTGCGCATGGGAGAGCAGAACAAGATCGATCTTGGGAAGATTGGCCAGCGCCAAAGCGGGAGCTGTCAACCGCTTCACACCAAGCGTCACGGGTCCCAGGTGCAGGCCGGCTCGGGTGCTGAAAACCGGGTCCGTGATGATGGTGAACCCGTCGACTTTTAGCAACACGGTGCTGTGCCCTAGCCAAGCCGCATGCAGACCTTGGTCGGGCCATTCGCTAGGATTCGGGATTTTGGGGCTGGGAGAGACGGGCCGCCGTAATTCGCGCGTATACTGCTGCCAAAAGCCCGGCGCGGCCTGATAGATCATCGCGCCGGCGCCTACGACACCCATGCCGCCCGTGCTCAGCAGGATGCGGCGGCTCCAGCGCCGCTTGTTCTCTGGGATTTCGTACATTCCGCCGGTACATTTTTATTCTCTCATGGGAGAAAAGTTCGTCGCCTATCGTACTAGATCCTTATGCGGATCCTGGTTCTGATGGCGGTTTCGTGCGCCCTCATGGCAGCGGCGGACGGAGCCGACGCCCGATACGTGGGAGGCACCGTTTCTGCGGTCCAGGCCGATTCGAGCGGAATCATACGTACAACCGACGAACTGTTCCTCGAATACAAAGCAAAGGGTAGGCAGCTTCACGTCCCGTACGAGAAGATCAACCTCATCGAGTATGGACAGAATGTGGACCGCCGCTACATCGTGGCGGCGCTGATTTCGCCTTTATTTATACTCAGCAAGAAACGCCAGCACTTTCTCAGTCTCGGGTACACCGATACGGAAGGTCGACAGCAGGCGATGGTGTTCAAGATCGACAAAGGAAAAATACGCGCGCTGCTCGTTTCGCTCGAGGCGAGAACCGGTCTGCGGGTTCAGTTTCAAGACGAACAGGCGCGGAAGGCAGGGAAGGGATGAACACGGCACAGTCACTAGTAGCTCTTGTTACGGCAGTAGGATGCTTTGCGGTAGAGCCGGCTGCGGCGCCTCCGCTCTTGAAGGTGAAGCGCGTCTACATCGATAAGCTTTCCGGCGATGAGGCCGCGACCCGAATTCGCGACATGATCATCAACGCGCTGCAAGCGGCGAATCTGTTCATCGTCACGGAGAATGCCGACCGGGCGGACGCTATGCTGAAGGGCTCGGCCGAAGACCAGATCTTTACCGATACGTTTCAGACCAGCGAAGGTGTGGACGCGCGGGCGTCGCTGGGAGCAGGAACCGGAGCCTCTCGTAACTCCAGTTCAAGCCGCGCTGCGGCCAGCGTCGGAGTCGGGCTGGACGAATCGCAGCGGATCACCGAGCGCAAGCATGAGGCCATGGCGGCAGTTCGACTGGTGAGTGCGGATGGCGATGTCATCTGGTCGACCACGCAGGAAAGTTTGGGAGCCAAATTCAAGGGCGCCAGCGCGGATGTCGCCGACAAGATTGTGAAGCAGCTTATTGCTGATATCGAGAAGTCTCGCCGGCTGAAGTAAGCGTCACGTGCTTTAGCGACGATGTTTCTCCGCGGACGATCTCCACGTTGCGCTTTGGGATCCCGAACTCGTCTGCCAGAAACGCGCAGATCGCGGCATTAGCCTTGCCCTTTTCCGGCGCGGCAGTGATCTTCAGCTTAAGCGAGCCATCCTCGAGCAGTCCGACGATCTCATTCCGTGAGCTCTTTGGGACGACTTTGACCGTTAGCGTCACACGGCCGTCATTATGCAGCTGGGCGATCAGTTCGGGCGGGATCACTGGGCAAAGGACATTCCGCGGCCGGTCGGCAATGTGACCGACTCCTTACGCCACCCAAAACTCTTGCCCGGTGAATAGTCGTCGCGAAGTTGAAATACCTTGGTGACCCCGTCCAGCATACAGGAACCGGAATGTGCCGCCGGTTCGTTCTTTGGAGGCGGCGCTAGACGACAATCGAATTGGAGTGCAGCGATACCTGTGGGAATCGTAGCAGGCGGCAACTCGATGGTAGTTCGTACATGCCCGCTACGTGATATCGCAATCTCAGGACGACCGAGATCGGAGGCGAAGGTGGCGCCATCCTTCGTGCGGACGGAAACCGTCAACGCCGAGTTCGTCAGCGTCGCCGAGTAGTCCACATAAAGATAGTTTCGTGGATCAGATATCTTTTCTCCGGCGACTACACCAAAGGGCCGGAGCTTGCCCTCGCGAACAAGTTCTTTCGCCATCACAGCATAAATCACTGGATGTTGATCCATCACCTGCTCGCGCGAGGCAGTTGTGAGATCTACGACCACGGGCGCCAAACGGAACTGCAGCGGCGAGTCCTTTGCCGCCGCGATCATATTGTTGTTCGTCACCGGCATCAGCAATGGGTGCGCGCGTTCACGCTCGCCGGTAAACTCGACTTCAACGTGGTTGGGCCCCTGGACCGTGGCGGTTCCGGTCTTTAGGAACCGCTTGTAGACATATTCGATATCAGTGGTCCGTCCCCATCGGCCCATTAGTGTTCGTGTGGAGGTTCCACCATCCTCGTTGGAAAAGATGACAGTGTATTGGAGGATGCCTTCGCCACTCTCCTTCAACCGTTCGCAATAGAGCAGAAGCGGAACATCGGAGAACTTGCCGACAGTATTCAGGCGGGCGAAAAGTACGGGAGCATTGGCTTGAACATCGTACTCGGGATGACTGGTCGATATCTCTTCCATGCGGATGAAAGCGACTTTGAGCTGCGCCTGCGGCGCCGAGTGCAGCGCATCACGAACAATGGTCAACTCGTGCTGGCCAGGGTTCAGGGAGCCGAGCGACACGCGGTACTTGTGCGTGGCCCCGCCGGCGTGGAGAATGACATGCTGATGCAGTTTCCCATTGAGCGAAATGGCCGCTACGGCCGCTTCCGCGCCGCTCTTCGCCCAATCGGCGCCGGGAGACGACATTTCGATTGTCGCGATGATCTCGCCGATCTGGGATACGTTGAATGGGTGCCGCGACTCGGCCGACGCGATAGCCGCGAAAAGCAGCGCCACAAGGCTCAGGATTGTCACTGCGCAAAATCGATTTGCGCAATCACCATTTGCGGCAGAGTTTGATTCCAATTCTGCGATACTCCTTCGAAAGGGAGTCGGAAGGTCCTGGTTTCGCCGGGCTTTAATGTGGTCTTGACGATGGGGACACGTTCCCGAAGCACAACCAGACCGCTGACGTCGTAGAAGATACAACTAAGATCGACGCGCGCCAACGGGCGATCCCCTTGATTGGTGATGTTCCCGATGACCTCAACTACAGCGGCTCCCGCGAAATTCTCAGTGGCTTTCATTTCGACGCCACCGAGTTTGAGATTTTTTACATAAGCCTTGGCTTCTGCCGTTGCCGCAGCCAGCGGGGCAGGGGGCTCAGACCCGCGCTTGTTGGCGTACCAAATCGCGCCAATACCCAGAGGCAATAGAGCCAGCACGATCACCAGCGGGATGTTTACGCCATTGCCTTCCTTGGATTTATTTGCCACTGATGGTCATCTCCCTGATGAGCAGGGTTGGCGCTGCAAGCGCTCCGCGAAACTCGAGATCTGAGCCGATCGCTTCGATACTCATCAGCATCTCCTGCAATGTGCTTGCGATCGTAATCTCCGATACGGGATAGGCAAACTCTCCATTCTCAATCCACATACCTGCCGCGCCGCGAGAGTAATCGCCCGTCACAATGTTTATGCCGAAACCGATCAACTCTGTGACATAGAGACCAGTTTTGACGCTTTTGATGATATTCTCCGGCGTCACGTTGCCGTTGGGAATGTAGAAGTTTCCGTGCCCAACACCTGCATTTCCGGTGATACCGCGCGACGCGTTCCCCGTCGTTTTCATCCCGAGCTTTCGCGCGGTGTAGCTATTCAGGAGCCAGGATTTCAACACTCCGTTCTCGATAACGGTAGTGCGGCGCGAGGGGACGCCTTCATCGTCAAACGGGGACGAGCCGAAGAGATACGGCAGTGTCGCGTCGTCGATGACTGTGAGTCCCGGGATGGCGATCTGTTGTCCGAGTTTACCGGCGAGGAACGTTTCGCCACGATAGACGGAGTCGCCGCTGATTGCATCGAAGATGTTATCGAGTAACGATCTGGCTACGCGCGGCTCGAAAATAATCGGGGCCTTCTGTGTGCTTACCTTGCGAGCGCCTAGCCGCCGAAGAGCGCGAGCTGCCGCTTTGCGGCCTACATCTTCGGGATTCTCGAGGCGGTCAGCGCTACGCGCAACACTGAACCAGAAATCGCGCTCCATCGAACCGTTTTCTTTAGCAACCGGCACCGCTGAGATGGAGCAACTGCTGGTTCGATAACTGCCGAGAAATCCCAGCGAATTGGCGAACACTGTCATGCCGACGTGGCTATCACAAGATGCGCCTTCTGAGTTTGTAATGCGTGGATCGGCGCTCATTGCAGCCGCCTCGGCGCGCTTGGCCCACTCGATCTTTGTGGAAGCTGCCAAGTCCGGGACCGACTGGGAGAACAACGCCAAATCGTCATTGATCTTGCCCAGTTCAGACTGATCCGGGAGCCCGGCGTACGGATCTTCGGTCGTGATTTTTGCGAGCTCGAGCGCCGAGTTCACCATCTGAGCGACCCCTTCGTCAGTCAAATCAGAAGTGTACGCAGATCCCGTATGCTTCCCGTTCAGGATGCGAACACCGGCGCCGCGGGAACCGGCATCCTTCAGGCTCTCAATTTCTCCCAGGCGCACGCTAGCCGAGAAGTGTTCTCCCTCGGATACCGTGCATTCGGCAGCGGTCGCGCCCTTCGCTCTGGCAAGCTCGATTACACGACTCGCCAGATCTTCGAGATTCAAGCGGTTCCTCCGACGGTCATACGATCCAGTTTGATCGTCGGGATACCGACGCCTACCGGCACGCTTTGTCCTTCCTTGCCGCAGACGCCGACACCTTCGTCGAGCTTCAGATCGCTTCCCACCATCGATACATACTTCAACGCTTCGGGACCATTGCCGATCAAGGTTGCGCCACGCACGGGAGCGGTGAGACGTCCGTCTTCGATCAGATAGCTTTCTGAAGCCGAGAAGACAAAGTTGCCACTTGTGATGTCGACTTGTCCTCCGCCAAAGTTCGCGCAGTAAAGACCCTTTGGCACCGACCGGATGATATCTTCGGGATCGCTATCCCCAGCCAGCATGAATGTATTCGTCATCCTCGGCATCGGGATGTGCTGATAGCTTTCCCGCCTGCCGGAGCCGGTCGGCTTAGAGCGAGTAATGCGGCTCGATAGCTTGTCCTGAAGGTATCCGCGTAGGATACCGTTTTCGATCAAGACGTTGTGCTGTGTCGGATTGCCTTCGTCGTCGACATTCAATGAGCCGCGGCGATTCTGAATTGCGCCGTCATCCACCACTGTACAGAGCTGGCTGGCCACCTGCTGACCAATTCGATCGCTGAACGCCGAAACGCCCTTGCGATTGAAGTCTGCTTCAAGGCCGTGTCCAACGGCTTCGTGGAGGAGGATGCCCGGCCATCCAGGGCCCAGAACCACGGTCATCTCCCCGGCAGGAGCTGGAATTGCATCAAGCTGAATCAAAGCTTGACGCACAGCCTGCGCGGCGAAATGCTCCGGTGTCTTATCCGTCAGGAAGAAGTCCAGACCGACACGACCCCCGCCGCCAGAATAGCCTCGTTGCGGGGCGCCTCCATCTTGCTTGGCAAGTGCCGCCACACCCATGCGCGCCAGGGGCTGACTATCGTAATTGAGGACACCATCGCTGGTGGCAACAAGAACATGCCGGATACTGTCTACGTAGCTGGCCTGCGCTTGAAAGATTCGGGGATCGGCTGCGCGTGCGGCTCGA
>DASQLD010000534.1:0-15527 GCA_035630195.1 Bryobacteraceae bacterium | reverse complement strand
CCACGCGAATAAGAGCGTGGTCACTTCGCCGCTGGGACTTTCACTCTCCTGATGGCTCATGTCACGTTCACGCAAGTATACGCCTAAATAACTCACACGGTCGTTACGGTTTTCGCCATCTACTGTCGCTATTCCACTTGTAGGCCTCCGCAAGCTCGGTTTCGCGCGACTGGGCGATGAAAGAAAAAAGGAAAGGAATAGTTATGAATTGCCAACTTGCCGCAAGCAGGAGATTGATTACTGCGTTCGCAGTGGTGCTGACCGCGTCAGTTACTGCGTTTGGCCAGACATCCTCAGAAGCGAACCCGGTGCTGGAGTGGAATCAAATCTTCATTGATACGCTCATAGCAACGAATACGGCCAACTCGTCCAGTCAAAGGCTCGGAGCAATCGTTCATACGTCGATTTTCGACGCCTATAACGGTATTGAACGGCGCCACACGCCACTCTTCGTTCACGATAGAGCGCCGGGTGGGGCATCACGCCGCGCCGCGGTCATCGCAGCCGGCTATACCGCGTTAGTGGCTCTCTTCCCAACTCAAAAACCGGTGCTGGATACACGGTATGCAACTTCATTGGACGCGCTCCGGAACAAGTGTCAGGATCGGTCGCCGGAACGTCGCAGCTCGTGCGCAAGTCGTATCGATCGCGGCATCGGCTGGGGAACGAATGTGGCCAACGCTGTGCTCGCCTGGCGGGCGACAGATGGATTCAGCGTAAGCTATCCTGCATTCACCGGAGGGACAGCGGTAGGCCAGTGGCGGCCGACGCCGCCAGCGTTCGGACCAATGAGCGCCCAGGGACTGGCATTCACCAGCACGTTCGTTCTCGTTAGCAATACGCAATTCCGGCCTGAACCACCACGAAGTTTGACCAGCCAGACATATCTCACCGATTTCAACGCAGTCAAAGCGTTAGGTCGTGCAACAGCATCCACGCGCACTGCGGACCAGACTGCGCTGGCTCCGTTCTGGGAAGGGAATGCCAGCGTCCACTGGAACCAGGCAGCGAACCAGATGGCCCGAGCCAACCATCTGTCCCTTTCGGAAAGCAACCGGCTTTTTGCGGTGCTGAACATCGCGATGGCCGATACCGCATTCACCATCTGGAGCGCGAAGCGCTTCTACGGTTCCATGCCGGCCGATGTGACTTGGCGGCCGGTAACTTCCATCCCGTTGGCGGATACCGACACGAATCCGGATACGGCTCCTGAGCCGGCCTGGTTGCCACTCGTCAATACCCCGTCACACCCCGAGTATCCCGCCGGTCACCCGGGGCAGAACGGCGCTGCTGCAACCGTTCTCCTGAGTTACTTCAGGCCAAGACAGACGTTTACACTTACGACTGCCGGTCTGCCCAACCGCATCTATACCAACATTCTGCAAGCTCGTTCAGATGGCAACAACGCGCGTGTCTGGGGCGGTATGCACTACCCCAGTTCAGTCGATATTAGCGATGCAGTAGGTGAAGCGATCGCGACGTATGTCGATCGAAACGCGATGCGGAAGAAGTAAGGCAGCAACTAAACAAGTGCGCGGACTCCGGCTCCAGGGGCGTCATCCTGGAAGCCGGAGCGATTTTTTCAGGCTTCTGCCGTAGAGATCAGCGGACGCGAATCAACGCCTCTGTCCACTGCTTCAGCTCATGGTCGGCAAAAGACAAGTCGGCAGTGACCACATGCAGCCCCGAGCCCGCCGCACGGACTCGCGCCTTCAGCACTCCTTCCTTCCTCGGCGCGATTGTCAGAGCCTCGTCCGCGTGGATCAGTTCCAAACCCGCTGGCACGTTCCATGTAGCCCTATAGTTCATCTGCAACGGAGCATGATTGGTGATACGTAATTCCAGTTCCACTGTTTTGCCCGATCTTATGTCAGAACCGTACGGAAACACGCGCGCCCACGATTCATCCACCATGTAGTTGATGTCCGGCCACGGGGATAACTGCGCGAGAGCCGCAGATCGTTCCGAAAGCTCGTCCTGCATGCGCTTCACCTGCGCCCCGGTGTATCGAAACATTGGTTCTACGTGTTGGTTCAGTAGCCATGTGTTGGGCGGAAGTGACGCGATCCTCCGAAGGCAGAATTCATAACCTTCGCCCTGACGCAGAATCACGCGGTTCTGCATACAGTAATCATCCATCCCGGAAGGAGTGAATGAATCTCCGGTGAAGAGGTATGTTTGCTTGTCATCACGTTCGGCGACCAGCCCGCCGTGGTACAACGTCTGACCGGGGAAGTGCCAGAAGGTGAACTTCCACTCATGCCAGTCGAGCGTTTCGCCATCACGCTTTGCTCCTGAGATCGGAACTCCTTTCGTCGTGAGGCACGGCAGACGAAAAGCGCCTGGCTTGCCCATTACTTCAGACATCCGTTGAGTGAAGTAAACGGGCGAGTTGAACTCCTTCGAGACGTCACTGATGTAATCCGTGTGATCGTCGTGATAATGCGTGATCCAGATGCCTTCGACGGTCCGAAGCCGCCCGCCATCACGAAGTTTGCGCAACTCCGGCAGCAGGTTCCGGTATCCGGCATCCACGACGAAGGCGTTTCCGCTCCTGGACAGGATTACGCGGGAGTTACCAATCGCCACAATATCGGCGGGGAGTTTCGACTGCTCCGCCATCGGCAGAATGTCCATTGGCCGCTCGACCGCCCCCGAGCGAACGCGATGATTTTCGTCGCCCCAGTACCAGCGAAGAGCATCGGTCTCAAAGTGGCTCTGAAGGAAAATCTGAAGGCGCTCGATCAGGCGATTAATGGAAGCTTGCGGGTCGGTGATGGCGGGCCCCCGAGCAGGAAGAATGATGTCCGGATTCGCCTTTGCGACGGCACGAAGGCTCCGGATGAGCGCTCCAGCCCGCGCGGCATAGCCGTGGTAACCGCGAGCCTTTGCTTCCGGCACGGCATCTTGCAGGCTGTACAAGTCAAAGAGCTGACCGTCGCCATAGATGAGATCACCGGTGCACGCAATCCGCTTGTCTCCGGTCTCGATCAGGTAGGAAACCGCTCCGATCGTATACCCTGGCGTAGCCATAACCCGAACACGAACTCCATCAGCTTCGAGCGTGTCGCCATCCGATACGGTGCGCTCCACCCGAACCGGCGCGACCGGGACCTTCGTGCTTTGCTGCGCGTAATCGTGAAACCGAGCCGTTTCGAATTTCTCCCAGAAGGCTCGAGGGTTTGCAAAGAGATCCCTCTCCGCAGCCGGCACGATGACCTGCGCAGCGGCCACTGAGATCACATCCCTTCGCGCGTGCGTGAGAAGCACTCGGGTCACTTTACCGGAAGTCGCGCCATAGACAGCAGTCGTCTCACCGATAAGAACCGTGTTCGAGGAGGCGCCCTTCTGGAACTTGATGCCCTCCGGTAGCGATTGTGACACGGCAATCATCGCTGCCACTACAAGGATCGTTGCAATCCGCATGTCGCTATCGTATAGCGCAAGTCAGCCCGGCGTCGGAATGCGAGGGAGCTTTCCTTCCGGCCGATACGGGATTGAAGACACTGGCTACCGCTCAGATCTAGCGCTTCCAGAGCAGCTACACAAAGAATGGACCTCCTACAAGCGCTGTTCTGACGCCAACTGGGATCTCGACGGGGGCGAGCACGCTGCGTGAAATGCTGTCACAAACGACGAGAAACGTGCGGCCTCCGAAGAGCGATGCGTTTCAGCAGCATGCGGTGGTCAGCGCCTGCCCGACACAACAGATGCGGGACGATCAATCCGACAATTGCCCTCGGTCCGGTGACGGCCGTCATCGTTCCCGTCAAGACGGTTCCTGATGAATCCGCGAACGGACAGACTCTTGGTATCAACTCCTCTGCCCTCTGCCCAACCGTCGCCATAGGACAACACGTTTCGGACTCTTGCCCGGACCAAGATCCGAACGAATACGGGCACAGCCACAAGCGTCAGCAGACTGAAGCTGTGGATCCTGATCTGCTCAAGCCGGGCTTCGAGAGCCAGGCGCAAGATGAATCTTAGGAGTGAAAGCGCTGCAGCTCAAAACCGGCAATGGTGGATACTTTCGAAGGTGAGGATCTTCAAATGCCACACGACAAAGATAGAACGTCGAGCCTCGATCCGAGCGAATGATACGTGCGTGAGAGCACCGCAAACAAAGGCCAATAGCGTGAGCATCATCCTCCAAGAGAACTACAAATCACCCTTCCGCATCTCCTCCGCCAAATACTCCGAAGCCCGCATCGTCAAAGCCAGAATCGTAAGCGTGGGATTCTGAGAACCGCCGGAAACGAACGCGCTCCCGTCCACAACGAAAAGGTTCTTCACGTCATGGGACTGATTGAACCCGTTCAGCACGGAAGTCTTCGCATCCGATCCCATCCGGCAGGTACCCAGTTCGTGAATGCTTTCCCCCGGTGGAACCATCTGGGAATGCTTGGCGAGCACCTGAAACCCCGCGCCGCGGCAAATTTCATCAGCGGTTTCCATTGCGTCTTTCGCCATCGCGAACTCGTTGTCGGTGTACTTCGCCTTAAAATGGAGAACCGGAATCCCCCAGGCGTCCTTCATATTTTTGTTGATCCGCACATAGTTCTCGCGTCTGGGCAGAACTTCCCCCATGGTCGTCAAGCGAAACGCAGCCCCTTCGAGTTCTTTCAACTTGTTCTTCCACTCGGCGCCATAACCGGGAACAACGCCCACTGAGGGAGTTCCGCCGCTTCCAAAATCGAAAGCGTACCCGCGAAGGAATGCTTTCTCTTTGCGATCGAGATTGCGAAAACGCGGTATGTATCCGCCTCCCCCCATCAGCGTACGACCGGCTTTCCCACCCACAGCCTCTGGAACCACGGCCTGCACAGTGCTCTTTACATAGAACTGATCGAACAGGTAATGTCCTAACGTTCCGCTGGAATTCGCAATCCCCGAATTCAACAGAATTCTCGTCGATTCCAGACATGAGGCGCCCAGAATCACCACCCGCGCCTTCACGTGATACTCGCGCTTCGATACCCGATCGATAAAGTACGCGCCGTTTGCCCGACCGGTATTCTTGTCCACCGTGATCTCTCGAACAATCGCGTTGGGCACGATCGTCAGGTTTCCAGTCTCAAGCGCCGGAGGCAGCAACAGATTCACTGAGCTGGCAAGCCGACCGGTCGCCACACGTGCTTTCGTCGTGGGCACGTTCAGCCGTTTCGCGCTATCGACGAAGCGCTGCACTGACGCCGAATTCGTCGATGTGTCCGGAATCAACTTGCCGTCCGGAATCTGTTTGAAGCCTTCGTTCCGACCGGCAACGCGCATCAGCGGCTCAATTCGGTCATAGTACGGCGCAAGGTCGCTGTAGGAGATGGGCCAATTGTCACCAAACCCGTCGTGGTCCTTGCACTTGAACTCGTAGTCGCTCAATCGCCACGATGCCCGGCCCCACATTAACGTCTTGCCGCCGATCAGCCGGATGCGGACCCAATAGTATGGATCGCCTGGATCATACGTATAAGGATGAAGCTTCTCATCCGCCCACACATTGGCGTTGAATTCCGACGCTTGCGTCACGTGCGGAAAACGGCCCGGCTTGCCGAAGCCGCGATACGGCAGGTCGTACACAGCCCGGAGTTCACGGTGCTTGTCCAGATCCAGCTTTGGACCCGCATCCAGCATCAGACACTTGATTCCCTTTTGTGTCAGAATGTTCGCCGCCATGCCCCCGGATGCGCCGGAGCCTATAATCAATACCTCGTGCTTGGAGTCCTGAGAAATTTGCATCGCTTACTTTCACTCCACCGGCAGATAGTACGTGTTCAAACCGGCAGCGCCACGTCGGCGGGAAGACTGAGCCTCCGACCACTCGCGTGAGTTCACCGTCGCCTGATAGAACGCAATCTTGCTCGCTTGCAGAAATTGCGCGAACGGCTCCGTAGGACCCTGATAGGTCCACGAGGCGTTTAGCGGAGACAGCACGTCCACGATTCCTCCGTCAGGCAAATTCACGAAATTCTGCTTATGTCGTTGGAGAGAACGTTTGTCCAGCTCGCGAATACCGTTCCGATAAAGCGTCTGCAACTCGGCCGGCGATTCGGACAATAAGAAGTCGAGAAACTCCGCCGCTTTCGCATCTAATGCGCCAGGTTCGCCTTCGGCAGGCGGCATAATTATGTTCCCGAGTCGTTGAAAGGATGTAAATTCGGTTCGAGCGAAGAACTTCGGGACGCCCTCGGCAACTTCATTCGGATTGGTCAGCCGCAGAGGCGGCAATGCATCCGTGGCAGGTGGAATCGCTGGTTGCTGGGCCTGTACAAACGCGGGCAGGCCGGACACGCCTAACAGGGAATATAGGAGTTCACGCCGTTTCATTATTTTGCTGCTGACTATCACTGTAACCGACTTGAGCTACTACCCTAAGACTCAAGAGAACGCAGGTAGTCTCCCGCCTCCGTCTGCCCAAAATGAGTGGCGCTGCCTTCGGGGGTTGCGTGATAGAGATCGTCTTTAATTGATCTATCGGCGCCGCGCTCAACCAGAAGCTTCACCATCGGCATGTGTCCATACTGTGCGGCGATGTGGAGCGCAGTTATGCCTTGGCCGTGCGTCAACCCACCGAAAGTACCCCTGCGATTGACGTCAGCTCCGCGATTCAACAACCATGCGGCAGCCTTCGTGCGGTTGCAGGCCGCGGCCCAAATCAGCGGTGTCCCTCGATACGGGTCTGCGTCGAGCTGCGCTCCGGCCCGCAAAAGCCTTTCCAGTACATTCACGCGGTCGCTCTTGCACGCCCACACCAAAGCCTCATCGAGCACCTCCTGCGAATCCGTAGAAAGTTGCCAGTCAGGGAATCCGCTGTGCGGCCGGTAGAATCCTCGGGCTGCTCCCGCTTCTGGCGCCAAAGCGCATTCCCCACGAAAACAAGCATCTACGAGATCAACTTTGCCCAGCCCTGCCGCCGCGCGTAGATTGTAGGGCGCTAGTTCATGCGATCCCAACAAATCGGCGACCTCGCGATGTCCCCAAAACAACGCAGCGATTAAAGGAGTGCCGCCCGCGCCGTGTGCCTCAGCATCCGGAACCGCGCCGTTCACAAGCAGGATGGCCGCGATCTCCGGCTTGTTGGCGTACGCAGCCGCATGGAGCGGAGTCCAGCCGCGATCGTTCGCTGCATTAACGTCCGAACCGGCCGCTAGCAGCAACTGAATGGCAGACACTCCAGCTTTCCAGTCGGGCTTGCCTGCCAGGCTTACTGCGAGATTCAGCAGCGTGTTTCCATTCGTCCCCCGTTCATTTGCCAGCTTTGGATTCTCGCGCAGTAAGCTTTCAAAGCCGGCCCGATCGCTGCGCTGCAGCGCTGCAAAGGTTGCCATGAATGGTTCGGTAGCGGCTATGTCCGTGCTCCGTGCCAATTGATTGACGCGGCGTAACAGATCGTCCCATGTATCGAACCCGTGCTCTCGCGCATAGACCAGTTGGGCGTCCGTCTCGGTGAATGGAGCCTGCAGAATCTCCTCATCCGTCCGATCTGCGAAGCGTGGATGCCATTCACGGATCTGCTCCAAGGCTGCCTGACCGGCGGATTGGCGTGTTCGCAAGAGTCCATGCACGCGATCGGTGATCCATTTGACGTCAGCGACGAACAATCGAGTATGGCGGGTGTGGGATGATCGCCAACCGGCGGACCCTTGTTCACGAGCCAGGACGAACTCAACATCGTGCAATGCCACCAACTGACGTATAGTTGCTTCATCTGAGGTCGCCCAGCGGCTGTGATGACGGCGTAGGCGGGAAGTCGCCTCTGCGTTCCCCGCGCGGATTGCCCGCAACAGTTCGCGCGCCGGCATCTTCTGTTGATCGATATTCAAGACAGTCTCCTGCTCGGCCTTTTAACGCGAACGCGCCCGGCCTAAGAAAGCGAGCAACTCTGCCGGATCGTCCGAAATAATCGCGTCAACACCGCACTCCACTAGACGCTTCCAATCCGCGGGCGCGTTGGTAGTCCAGGCTACTACCTGCAAACCGGCTTTGTGCGCTGCATCTACTTGCTCTTTCGTAACTAATCTGTGTTCCGGGGAGACGATCTGCGCGCCAGCTTCTTTCGCAATTGCGATGAAACTCCTCGGGGCGCCATCGTATAGCGCCGACAATCGAATCTTGGGATTTAACTTTTTCATAGCGTGCAGAGTACGGAAATCGAAGGACTGCACGATCACTCGCTGCTCAAGCCCGTGTTTGCGGATCGCGTCATAGAGCATGCGCGCGAACTCACCAGGACCTGGCGTCAGAAACGGGTACTTGGCGAAGATCTTCGTTTCGACATTGAATTCGAAGTCGCCGCGTTTGGCAAGCGCAAAGACCTCATCGAGAGTAGGGATCCTGGCGCCCGGGACCGGCTTCTGCTTCGGGAATTCCGGATTCTTCAGAGATCCGCAATCGACCTTCTGGAGTTGAGCGAGGGATAAAAGACGAATTGGTGTCCTGTGCGGCCATCCTGTGCAAATGCTGGAATCGAGCGCAGGATCATGGGAAACCACCAGAACTTTATCTCTCGTCACGCTTACGTCGAGTTCAAGTACATCCACGCCCGCTTGAATCGCGTACTCGAAGGCCGGAATTGTGTTCTCTGGCAGAACAGCGCGTGCGCCTCTGTGTCCATGAACCAGAACGCGACTGGCCGGCAATGCGGTGATACTCAAGACAAGCAAACCCAATATCGTTCGCATGACCGGATCAGCTCTATTGTAGATGTGACGTGAAGAGGTCTAATCAGTGGAAGAATCCGGCAACCGAGTCGACATACTGCTGTGGCGCAGTGGTCATCCCTTCATGGGCCTGACCGGCGAGGCTCTGAATGCGGACATCCGGCAGAACCGCTGCAAGCGTATCTGTTGCATATAGATGTCTCGGTGATTCCGATCCAATCTGCAGCATCACCGGCATAGACAACTTACGGAATGCATCCGCTCGGAAATCATACTCGCTCAGAGCGCGCAAATCTCCTAGAGCCGCTCTCGCATCGTCAAGGATCGGAACCCACAGCTCTGAGTTCTTCATCGCGTCCAACTCTTCCGTAGGCACACAGAGAACATCATGGAAAAAGGAATAGCTCATGCCGGACCAGTCGCCCTCACGCGCGTGGGCTTCCAAACGATCCATGTGGCCGTTCATCAGACCCGCCGCGGGAGGCTCGTAGAGGATGAGTTTTCGCAGTTGACCCGGGGCCAGCGCCGCAGCCGCAAGAAGCGCCACATGAGCTCCGTACGAGTGGCCAAGCAGATAAACCTCGGCGCCAATTATCTTGATCAACGCAACCACATCGCTGGCCTCGTCCTCGACTCGGCGGACCGGACTGTCGTCCGTTCCTCCACGGCCACGCCGGGCGACAGCATATACCCTGAACTGCTCTGCTAGAGCAGGCAGGACAAACTCCCAGTTCGTCCTGTGATCGCTGAACGCGCCATGTATGAGTACCAGCGGAGGCGATTCCGGATTGCTTCCATGAATCGTATACGACAAGCTCACACCGTAATCTGTACGGATGCAATTTAACCCATTCGCGACAGGTGTCATAGGCTCTGTTGTTAACGCGCAGAAACTGAGCCCGTCACACTCTACTCGCGGCCCAAATCCCATCGGGTATCACGCGCATTGACCCGCTCCAGTCCTTATGATCGTTTCAATGCCTGAAACGTCGAAACTTGGGAACCCTACAGAGAAGTGCCGCTCCTGGGCCGCAAAACCCGTCTCCCCGAGCCCAAGAGCCGCGCTCTGGGAATTCTTCTCTACCTGCGCCAAAAGCTCAACCAGAAGTCCTACACTACCGAAGACCAGATCTTCACCCGTCTCGCAGATTTCGCCCTGAGCGCCGATTGGCCGACATACGATAAAGGCCATCGTCGATGAAGCCCAGGACATAAATGTCGCCCAGCTTCGATTCCTGGCGGGCCGTCCCATAAAGAATATCCGCAATCGACTGGTTCATCCCCTCGGCGATTAAACGCGAGCCCACTGGCACGGACACTAACGTGACGCGGACATTGTAATCGGGAGCGAAGGTGTCTTCTTTCTTCGGCTGGGTGCCTCACGTTGCAAGGACGCCTTCTCAGTCTTCTTCTTCCGGCTAATCGAACGCGTCTCACTAGGAGGCCGTCGGTTCAGTCTTACCTCCACGTCTACGCCTAGCAAGGCCAGAAAGCGCAACAACCTTTCAATCGAGAAATCGCTCAGCCGTCCCCGTCGCAACAGCGATACCTGGGGCTGATGAATCTGAAGTAGCCGCGCGGCCTGCGCCTGCGTGAGTCCCCGCTCATCGAGAACGTGATTGACCTCCCTCGCCAGCCCTGCCTTCACCGACAACGCTTCGGGATTGTCAAGCGCCATGTCGGCGAAGACGTTGCCGCCGCTCTCTCTAAACTCCACGATTGTCGGTCCGCCGTCTGTGATCTTCTTTGGCATCTTTCAACCTCTTGCGAATCAATTCCAGTTCCGATCGCGGCGTCGCTATGCCGCGCTTCGATTTCTTCTGAAAACAGTGGAGGACGTAAATGAACCCCGCTAACTTGACGGTATATACCGATCGATAGGTATTGCCGTCGAAGTCCGCGACCACCTCCACTGCCTCCAAATCCGCGCATCGGCTTGGCACTGACATGCTTCCCGCCTCGTTGCGCCACCTCTAGCGCATAGCCAACTTCACTGCGTACTTCTTCGGGAAAGCCTCGGACAGCGTCAAGCGAATCGGCAATCCAAATCACATCCTTCAGCTGTGCGGCAGTCGGCCGCTGCTGCCGCTTCATATACTAGTTTTAATATACCCTCAACACACCCGCCCAACCCCACCGCGCCAAGCCTCGTTCTTCCGAGCCCACCACCAAGCCAGCGCCGTCGCCAACACCAAGTCATCCCGCGACCCGGCCTTAAACCCCGTCAACTCCCGCACCAGAGCCTCCGCCATCGGCATCCGCCGCGCAATCTGCAAGCGCCCTTCATCGAACAGCACCTGCAACCCCGTCAACAGTTCCCGCCGAGGCACATGGTACCCACCCGTCGGCCCCGGCCTATCGTGCGACCCGCCCGTGATCATCACCGGCATCAGTCTGCAAGGCAACTTGGCCTTCTTCAACAGGTCCACCACGGGAGCCCCAACCCCCGTCGCATCCACCACCAGCGTGCAGTCCGCCAATCGCTCATCGGCGACCAACCCCGCTACGTGCTCCACGACATCCGGGTATGGCGTGCCCAGTTCCACGCGCTCCAGATACACCAGCCGGAAACACTCCTCCCGCACGAAGTCATAAGTCACAGGATCACGTCGATCTTCGTAAATCGTCTGCGCCAATTCCAGCACCGCCACAGCCGAGTAATCCCGCTTCTGCCCGAGATCCAACCCAACCACGTAGGTTCTCCGCGTCAACGCCATAAATTCTTTCCGCGCGGTACAAACGGCTCGACGTCATCCGACAAACTTCGCCGCACCACGGCTTCATCGAACATGGCGCCTTCCTGGAACACGAACTCGCACAAATATTCCTGCCGGAACTTCGCCTCATTGCGCTTGCGTTCGATCGCAAGAAACTCCGTAGGATACCGCGGACACTCCAGTGCCGTCGCAGCAATCCGTAGCCACGCTTCCGTCCCATTCGTCCACTCTTCGTAAAAGAATCCGCGCTTGCCATCCGGCGTGCTCATCAGCCACAATTCACCGCGCGACACCGCCAGCATCGGCCGCACCGCGTCATACAAATCATCCGGCACCCGAGCCGCCTCGTCCACCAACAACATCGAAGCCGTAAACCCGCGAATGTTTTTCTCCAGATTGGGCAGCGCGACAATCCGGGACCCGTTGGGCAACAGAATCGACGTCGCATTGCGTCCATCCCCGCGCGGCTTCACACCCACCATCCGCAAAAACTCTCGAGCCTTGGCAACCAACTCTCCGCTCTGACGTTCCGACGGCCCCACCACCAGCACCTGACTCTTAGGGACAAAGTACGCGCGATGAACCGCCTTGATCGCCATCGTGGTCGACTTCCCCCATTGCCGCGAACAGTTCAAAATGCCCCGGGAATGCCCGAGCGCCAACACCTTCTCCTGCTGAGCATCTACCGGAAACTCAAGCCTCTCCCGCGCAAACAGCGTCGGATCGAACGCATACTTGGCATCCTTCACGGCGACGCCTCGCGGAATGCCAACAGCACCGCCTCCTTAGCTTCCGGAAATGGCAGCAACGCGCGCATAACCACCAGAACGAACTGCCGCCAATCAGGCAATTCACTTTTACTCTTTTCCACCTGCGGCTGCTCGCAGACGAAATACCGCGGCGGTTCTGGATCATCTCCGAAAATGGTTGGCATAGCCCACATCACAATCCCATAACAGCATCGGAAATAGATATTGCAACTCGTCAAAATCGCAACTCCGTCAAAACAGAACAAAAATAAAGTCCCGACTCTTGTGAATCAGCTTTTATGTGTTTTCATCTGCGGCCGTTCACAGCGCATTCAACCAATGTACTCAACTACCTACGAGGAAACAGCAATACACCCATGCTACGTTCAAAGAAGGAGAGAATGTTCATGCGAACACCGGCGCAAAACGAAGCATCACGATTAAATGGAACCAAATCGAAGGGCCCAATAACGGCGGACGGAATCGCCCGCTCTGCGAAGAATGCGATAAAACACGGGCTCGCCGCTCACAAATTAATAGTTGTCGAAGGAGAATCGGCGCAGGAATGGCAAGATAATGTCGACGACTACGTCGGCGAATTTCAGCCTGAGACAAAACTTGAATTTCAACTGGTCATAGAAATCGCGGCCGCAGCCTGGCGTTTGCGCCGATCGAAATTCGTCGAAACCGCGATGATCGACCTCGAGATGGGCAAGCAGCGTCAGCAAATCGAAGAAACATACACAAACGCCGACCAACCCCTGCGCCACGCTTCCGCCATGATGGGATTGAGCGGGAATATGAATCTCATCGATCGCTATGAGACGCGGGCCGCCCGCGCCTACGACCGCGCCATTCGTAACTTCGACAGCCATCGTGCCCGACGCCGAAGGGCGAGCGAATTTGCCGAACGAACCCAAGAAACGGACGCGATCTTGGCCACCCAGCCATAGGATTTGGCGTTACAATAGACGAAGCTAAGGCTCACGCGCGCGTAATGAAAAACTGGTTCAGAAAATCGCTTATCTCCTCTGCGTTGGCAGCTTCCTGTCTTGCGCAAGGGGACCTTTACGAGACTTCGGTGAAGCAGATTCTCAAGACGAACTGCGTCGCCTGCCACTCACCTACAAACCAGACTAGCGGCCTTTCCATCGCAACCCGCGAAGCGATGTTGCAAGGCGGCAATCGCGGCCCGGCGTTGGACCCTAAGAACCCAAGCGCCAGCCTGATTCTTGCGGCCATCCGTCACTCGGGCGACCTGAAAATGCCCCCCGGAACCAAACTAAACAACGAGCAGATCGCTGCGATTGAGGAGTGGCTCAAAACCGGCGCACCGATGCCGACAGCCGTTGTGCCGGTCAAAAAGCCTGGCGCCGACCACTGGGCTTTTCAGGCTCTAAAGAAACCAACGCCTCCGCGCAAGACCGCCAATCCGATCGATGCCTTTATCCTCGATCGCCTGGCAGCGGCTAAGCTGAAGCCTTCTCCGCAAGCCGATCGTGCAACCCTGATCCGGCGAGTGAGCCTCGACATTACTGGCCTCCCGCCGACATCAGCCGAACTCGCGGATTTCGTCGCCGATAATCGACCGGACGCCTACGAGCGGCTCGTCGATCGCTTGCTGGCTTCGCCTCACTACGGCGAGCGATGGGGCCGGGTCTGGCTTGATCTTGCCCGCTACGCCGACAGCGACGGGTACACCATCGACGCTCCTCGAGAAATGTGGATGTACCGCGATTGGGTGATCGACTCCCTGAATCGGGACATGCCCTTCGATCGCTTCGTAACCGAACAGCTCGCAGGCGACCTGCTTCCAAACCCGAGCAGGCCGCAGTTGATCGCTACCGGCTTTCACCGCAATACGCCGACCAATTTCGAAGGTGGCATCGATCATGAGCAATACCGTGTCGAGGCGGTTGCCGATCGCATCGCCACCAACGGCGCCGTCTTTCTAGGCCTCACTCTCGGTTGCGCGCGCTGCCACGATCATAAATACGATCCCATCTCGCAGCGCGAGTTCTACCAAATGTTTTCCATCTTCAACAATTACGATGAGGTGGCGAAAGAGGAAGATCGGAAGAACTTTAATAAACCGTTCCTTGAGCTTGGAACCCCGGAACAAATTGCAGCCCTCGCAGCATGGCAGCAGACATTTGAAAAGCTGGACGGCGATTTCCGCAAGTTCCTCGAGAACAACGGAGCCGAGGCCATGTCGCGTCCCGAAGCGATCGAGATGAAGAAGGCGCTCGAAGCGCACCGCAAGACGAAGCCGAATTACAACCGCGCCATGATCGTCCGCGAACTTCCCGAGCCGCGCGAGGCCTACATCCACCTCAATGGGGATTTCACGCGCCACGGCGTCACAGTCGGTCCCGGTACCCCAGCCGTGCTTCCCGCTCTGAAGCCCGCCGGCGAGCGGATCAATCGCCTCGATTTTGCCCAATGGCTCATGCGTCGCGATAATCCCCTGACGGCCCGCGTCACCGTCAATCGCATCTGGCAGAAGTATTTCGGGCGCGGCATCGTCGAAACCGAAAGTGACTTCGGACTACAAGGCGCCAAGCCTTCGCATCCGGAACTGCTCGACTGGTTGGCCATCGAGTTTATGGACCGTGGCTGGAGCCGCAAGCAAATCCACAAACTCATCGTGACATCGGAGACATATAAACAGTCTTCAAACCATCGTCCGGACGCCGCGGCGGTCGATCCCGGAAACGCGCTTCTGTCGCGTCAGATCCGCATGCCCCTCGACGCCGAATTGATCCGCGATGCTGCCCTTGTCGCATCCGGTCTGCTGGAACCCAAGGTCGGTGGCCCGAGTGTTTTCCCGCCTCTTCCCGCGGGCGCCAATACCATTACGCAGGTTCTTCGTCCTTGGGAAGTCAGCAAGGGAGGCGATCGCTATCGGCGTGGTTTGTACACGTTCATGCAGCGTTCCGCTCCGCATCCCTTGCTGTCATTGTTTGATGCCCCGGACGCTTCCGCCACATGTACGCGTCGCGTCCGTTCGAATACTCCTCTACAGGCATTGATGCTCTTGAACGACGAGACAGCGATTGAGTTCTCGAATGTTCTTGGAAAGCGGTTGCAGGCTACGGCCGCCGACAGTGCGCGCGTTGAGCAGAGCTATGTGAGCGCATTGAATCGCAAACCGACTCCCGCCGAACGCGATCGCATCCTGCGGTTCGTCGCCGCCTGGCGCGACTCGCAAATCACCGAGGACCAGGCATGGGCCGCTGTAGCCCGCGCTTTATTCAATACAGATGAGTTCTTAACACGCCCATGATCATCGAACAAACCCGCCGTCAATTCTTTCAAAACTGTGGCATTGGAGTCGGCAAAGTGGCGCTCGCCTCCATGCTAGCCGATGGTGCTCTTGCCAAGGGTAAACATCACGAAGCCAAAGT
>DASQLD010000533.1:0-12874 GCA_035630195.1 Bryobacteraceae bacterium | reverse complement strand
GTCCTCCTCTGGAGGCTCCTGAACTGCCGCGTTTTGCGGCCAGGCGCTGGAGGCGAGAGACACGATTAACGCAAATCGAAGAAAACGTGCCACACTAGTAGTATATCTTGCAGTTGGCAGCTCGAAACACCACACTTTCAGCTTTGACTCCCGCAGCAGTTTTTCATGGATCCGCGCGTAGAACTCAGGCATAAAGTCTCACAATTACCAACGTCGCCGGGCGTGTATCTCTACAAAGACTCTTACGGGAAAATCATATATGTCGGTAAAGCAAAAAGCCTTCGTGCGCGAGTCCGCAGTTACTTCAACGAAGATCGCCTCGCCGACGCTAAAACTGGAACGCTCATCGGGGAAGCTTGCGATGTCGACTTTATCGAGGTCGACAACAATAAAGAAGCGCTGGCGCTTGAAAACAACCTGATCAAGCAGTACAAGCCACGCTACAACATCCTTCTTCGCGACGATAAGACCTACCCGTACATAAAGCTGACTGGCGAGAAGTTCCCGCGTGTTTTTGTCACCAGACGTCTCCGTAAAGACGGGAGCACGTATTACGGCCCTTATTTCCCAGGCAATCTGGCGCACCGGCTGGTTCACTTCATTCACCGCTTTTTCAAGGTTCCGTCGTGCTCGGTCGATTTCAATCGCATTCACAAAGCGCCGTGTCTGCAGTACCACATCCATCGGTGCCTTGGACCCTGTGTCGAAGGATTGACGACAAACGAGGCGTATGTCCAGGCCGTTCGGAACGTCCGGTTATTCCTCGAAGGCCGCCATCGCGATCTTGGCGCTATCCTACGCCGGCAGATGGAAGACGCCTCTGAAAACACGCGATACGAAGAGGCAGCGAATTTGCGCGATCTGATCTCGACGGTCGAAGAGTTGGAGCAGAAGCAGAAGATGGCCGCCGCTGAGGGCGACGACGCCGACATCTTCGCCTACTACGCCGAGGCCCCGTTGATCGCAGTCAACCTGTTCCACATGCGGAACGGTCATATCGTTGACCGGCGCGAGTTTTTCTGGGAAGACCAGCGCGAATGGGACCCGCCATCGTTCTTCGAAGCTCTGTTGAAGCAGGTTTACCTCAACCAACCCTACATTCCGGGGCTGATTCACGTGCCTGTCGACTTCGAGGACCGGGACGATCTTGAAGATTATCTGTCTGAAAAGCGCGGCCGGCGTGTCGAGATTCACACGCCGCAACGCGGACAAAAAAAGGCCATGCTGGCGCTGGCGGAAACGAACGCTAAGCACAGTTTCGATGCGCGATTCCGTGTCCTGAAGCCATCCATGCAGACGATCCAGGAAACCCTGCAGGATTCGCTCTCTCTACCCGAACTCCCAACGCGAATTGAGTGCTTCGACATCTCGCACATCCAGGGGACTGATAAGGTCGCGAGCATGGTCGTCTGGGAAGACGGCCGTATGAAAAAGGCCGATTATCGCAAGTTCGTCATCCGAACCGTGATCGGCAATGACGATTTCGCTTCCATGCGGGAAGTAGTCACACGCCGGTATTCCCGTCTTCAGGAGGAAGGCGCCCGCTTTCCGAGCCTCGTCCTGATCGACGGCGGCATCGGGCAACTGCACGCTGCGCAGGATGCGCTCGAAAGCATCGGGATCATCAATCAGCCGATCGCTTCCATTGCAAAGCGTGAGGAATGGATTTATATCCCCGGCCAGGAGAACGACCCCATCATATTGGATCGGTTTTCACCGGTTCTTCACCTGATCCAGCAGATCCGAGACGAGGCGCATCGGTTTGCCGTGACCTTCCATCGAACGCGCAGAAATGCGAGCCGCCTCACTTCGGAGTTGCGTGAGATTCCCGGTGTGGGCGAACGCACTTTGACCAAGCTTCTGAGAGAATTCGGCAGCTTGGAACGCGTCAGGGAAGCTCAGGAAATGCAACTCGCCCGTGTCGTAGGCGCCGCGCAGGCAAAACGTGTGCGCGAGCATTTCCACCCGACGGCCGCGGTCGAGCTAACGAACGGCCTGACGCCCGCGTCAGACTAGACTAGTTCTCAGTACGTTCCTTTATTAGGAGAGAGACAGATTTCATGTTCTCCGCAAAACTCAAGATTGTGCTTCTTGCAGCGGCGCCTTTCCTTCTGCAAGCGCAAAACCTCCAGGAATTCGAGAAGCGCGTGACGGAATTTACGCTTCCAAATGGCATGCGATGGATCGTTCTCGAGCGCCATGAAGCTCCGACCGTAGCGTTCAATTCCTTCGTCAACGCCGGGGCTGTCGACGATCCCGCCGGGCAAAGCAGCATGGCTCACATGTTCGAGCACATGATCGGGAAGGGAACCACTACTGTCGGCACAACCAACTGGTCCGCCGAGCAGAAGGCGCTGCAACGCGTGGAAGACGTCTACGACAAGTTCGAGCAGGAGAAGCGAAAAGGCGCCAAAGCCGATAAGACCGCACTCAAACAACTCGAGGCCGAGCTCAAGGACGCTATCGAATCCGCCAACAGTTATGTCGTGCCGAACGAATTCACCAGAGTCATCGATGAGCAGGGTGGTGTTGGCTTTAACGCCGGAACCGCACAGGACTACACCACATACTTCTACAGCCTGCCTTCGAACAAAACCGAGCTTTGGTTTCTCCTGACCTCTGAATGGTTCCGCCGCCCGGTCTTTCGCGAATTCTACAAAGAACGCGACGTCGTCCGCGAAGAGCGTCGAATGCGAGTCGAATCGAGTACCCAAGGCAAACTGATGGAACTCCTGATGGCGACCGCCTTCATGGCGCACCCGTACCGGAATATGATCGGCTGGGCCAGCGAGATCGAGGCACTGCGAGCCAAGCAGGCCGACGCGTTCTATCAGAAATACTACGCGCCGGGCAACATTACGATGGCGGTCGTAGGCAATGTGAAACCTGCCGAGATCAAGCGGATGGCCGAAAAGTACTTCGGGACCATTCCTGCGCGCGCGTTGCCGCCTTCCGTCTCAGCGGTTGAGCCTGAGCAGGAGGGCGAAAAGCGCGCTGTGCTTGAAACCAATAGCCAGCCATTCCTGCTGATGGGCTACAAGCGCCCGGATCAAAACCATGCCGACGATCCGGTCTTCGATGTTGTCGCCGGGATTCTATCGAGTGGACGCACTGGCCTGCTCTACAAGGAGTTGGTGCGCGACAAGAGGATCGCCCTTGCCGTCCAGGCTGGAGCGACATTCCCCTCTGGCAAATACGACAATCTCTTCGTGCTCTTCGATGTCCCCCAGGCAGGACACACCGTCGAAGAGAACGAAAAGGCCATCTACGCCATTCTGGAGCGATTAAAGAATGAGAAGGTCGACGAGGCGACACTACAGCGTGTCAAAACCAAGGTCCGCGCAGGCCTGATCCGCCAGCTTGACAGCAACACCGGCCTCGCATCGCAGTTGCCGTTTTATTCCGTCATGTATGGAGACTGGCGAGTCATGTTTACCGGTCTCAAGGATATCGAAAAAGTCACCGCTGACGATGTCCAACGCGTTGCTAAGAAATACTTCGCCGATGACAACCGGACCGTCGTTCATACCGTCAAAGAGAGCGCGCCGAAGCAGGAGGCATCCCGATGAAAAAGGTCTTACTAGCGTTGTCATTGAGCGCCTTGACGTGGGCCCAGCCGGCCGCGGCTCCCGCGAAGGTCATGACGATCCCGTCATACAAATCGCTGAAATTCGGTCCTGCGCCCGAGATCAAGATTCCCGACATTCCAATGTTCACACTGGCCAACGGAATGAAGGTCTACTTGCTCGAGAATCACGAGCTTCCGCTCGTCAGTGGCTTCGCTCTGGTGCGCACCGGGAATCTCTTTGACCCGAAAGACAAGATTGGTCTCGCCGAACTAACTGGAACTGTGATGCGCAGCGGCGGCACGAAGTCGAAAACGGGCGAGCAGCTTGACGAGCAGCTTGAGAACGTCGCCGCCTCCGTTGAAACCAGCATCGGGGAGAGCAACGGCCGCATCGGCTTCAGCGCTCTGAAGGAGAACGTGGATGACGTACTGGCGATCTTTCAGGACGTCATGCAGAACGCCGAGTTCCGTCAGGACAAACTGGATCTGGCGAAACAGCAACTCCGCAGTTCTATCTCCCGCCGAAATGACGACCCGGGCGACATCCTCAACCGTAATTTTGCAGAGATCGTCTATGGCCGCGACAATCCCTACGGCTGGCGCATGGAATACGAGCACATCGACAACATCAAGCGGGATGACCTGATCGCTTTTTACAAGCGCTATTTCTTTCCGGCAAACATGATCCTCGCGGTGCAGGGCGATTTCGCGACGGCTGACATGCGCGCAAAAATTGAAAAGCTCTTCGGCTCCTGGTCAGCCAAACAAGAGCCTGTTCCCGCGTTTCCTCCCGTAACGGCCAAGCCTTCGCCTGGTGTCTATCTCGCCACCAAGAACGACGTAACCCAGACGAACTTTTCTTTCGGTCATCTCGGAGGAGAGTTAAAGGATCCCAACTACCCCGCCTTGTCGGTGATGGCGGACATTCTCGGCGGTGGCTTTTCGAGTCGCCTGTTTAAGAACGTTCGCACCAAGTTAGGTCTTGCGTACAGCGTCAGCGGCGGTTGGGGCGCCACGTATGACCATCCAGGCTTATTCCAAGTCAGCGGCAGCACCAAATCGCAATCGACGGTCGATACGATTCAAGCTGCGCAGTCCGAGGTGAATCGAATTCGCACCACGGAAGTCACCGACCAGGAGTTAGATACCGCCAAGCAAAGCGTCTTGAACAGCTTCGTGTTCTTCTTTGATAGCCCTAGCAAGACTCTCAGCCGCCTGATGACCTACGAATACTACGGCTATCCGAAGGACTTCATCTTCCAGTACCAAAAGGGCGTGCAAGCGACAACCAAGGCCGACGTTTTGCGCGTAGCAAAACAATATCTGAAGCCGGAGGACATCGCGATCGTTGCCGTCGGCAAGCCGGCCGACTTCGTCAAGCCGCTCACCACCCTCGGTCCCGTCAAAGAGATCGACCTCAGCATTTCGGAGCCCAAAAAGGCTCCGGCCGCAAGCTCCGATAGCGCCAGCCTCGCTCGCGGACGCAGCCTCATTCAGAAGGCGCAGCAGGCCGTCGGCGGCGCGGACAAGCTCGCCGCGGTCAAGGATTTCACCCAGTCCGTCGAAGCAGCTTTGACTACACCGCAAGGCTCGCTCAAAGCTCAGCAGACGAATCAGTGGATGAGATCCGGGGCCTTCCGCCAAACTCAGCAACTACCCTTCGGCAAGATCCAGGCGTATTACGACGGAAAGACGAACTGGCTTGCCAGTCCGCAAGGCGTGATGGAGATGCCGCCCCCGGTCCTTCGCCAAATGCAGGGCGAAAAGATGCGCGTCTTCTTTGAGTTGATGCTCGCCGACCGCAATCCGGAATGGACCGTCAATGCAGTTGCCGAGAATGCCGTCGAAATTTCATCCAAGCAGGGGGACCGCGTCCGAATCGATTTTGACTCTAGTGGACTCCCGGCGAAGTACTCCTATCAATCGATGGGTATGCAGGGCCCGACCGCGGTTGTTTCGACACCATCCGATTACCGTGAAGTTAGTGGAATCCGATTGCCTCACAAGGTCGTCATAGAACAAGGGGGCCAGAAGTTCGCTGAGGCGACGGTTTCTGAATGGAAGCTAAATTCCGGCCTTACTGCTGAGGAGTTGAGCAAGAAACCATGAAAGCACTCGTAGCGCTTGCTGCGGCCGCTATATTCGCTGCCGGCAGTGTGGGCGCAGAGACGAAAGCTGAACGAGGCAAGCGAGTTATCGACGAAGCGCTTGCGGCGCTGGGAGGCGAGAAATACCTCTCGATGGAAGATCGCATCGAGACCGGTCGCGCATATTCGTTCTACCGCGACCGCCTCACCGGTTTATCCGTCTCTCGGATCTACACGCGCAATTTGGAAAAGCCCGCAGCCAACGGAATTGCGCTACGGGAGCGCCAGACGTTCGGTAAGGATGAAGATTACTATCTGCTGTTCACAGACACGGGTGGATACGAAGTAACCTTCCGCGGCGCTCGCCCTCTCCCCACTGAGCGAAGCACGCGCTGGGTGGAGATGACGCGCCGAAATATCTTTTACATCTTTCGGCATCGTTTGAAGGAACCGGGGCTGATCTTCGAGTCGCGCGGCTCAGACGTTTGGCAAAACACACCGGTCGAAATTGTCGACATCATCGACGCGGACAACAATGTCGTGACCGTGTACTTCCAACAATCAACCAAGCTGCCGTTACGGCAGGTGTCCGTACGCCGCAATCCTACAACCCGGGAGAAGACGGACGAGGTCGCTGTGTTCTCAAAATTCCGCGATGTTGGTGGCGGAGTCCAGTGGCCCTTCAACATCCTGGTCGAACGCAATGGCGAAAAAGCCTTCGAGATGTACTCTGAGAGCGTCGTCATCAATCAGAATCTCGCAGAGAATCTGTTTACGCTGTCTACGGAAACGAAGGTCTTACCGCCGCCGAAGTAGTTTACTCGTAGCGCAGCGCCACGACAGGATCCAAACGCGCCGCCTTGCTCGCCGGCCAGATCCCGAAGAACAGACCTACGCCGATAGAAACTGCGACGCCGGCAAACGCTGCCCAAAGCGGCACTTGAGTCGGCAGCGACGGAAAGACCACGCGCGCAACGATCGAGATAATCGATCCGAAGGCCATTCCCAGTAGTCCACCGATGAACGTAAGCGTCGCCGCCTCGGTTAAAAACTGCAGAATGATGTCGAAGCGCGTCGCGCCAATTGCTTTGCGAATGCCGATCTCGCGTGTTCGCTCCGTTACCGATACAAGCATGATATTCATCACCCCGATACCGCCGACAAGAAGGCCAATGGAACTCATCACGATCATCACCAGAGCCACCATCCCTGTGACCGCGTGAAATTGTTCCACCATCTGCTCGGCGGTTGAGATCCAGAAGCTATCCGGGTCTGAGTACTTGTCGCGGCGCTCCTGTCGCATCACCATGCGAACCTCATCCATCGCTTGTCCCAGGCGGCCTTCCTTCGCAGTAACAAGGATCATGTGCTCTCGCGCGCCGGGAAACATCTTGCGCATCGCGAAGTAAGGAAATAGAATGCGCAGATCGGCGCTTCCGGGCATCGATGCTGCCGGCCGTTTCATCACACCGACGACTTGCACCTGCTTGCCATTCACTTCAATCCACTTGCCGCTTGGATCGATGCTCGGGAAGAGATTGCTGGCGACGTCTTCTCCCACAGCGACCACGGGCATGTGTCGCTGATTCTCGATGTCGTTGAAGAAGCGTCCATACTTCATCTCCGTGCCATTGGCAACGTAGCTCTCGTGCGTGCCGCCCAGTTGAACGCGGTACACCTCGTTCCCTTTGAAACGAGCCTTACTAAACGCGTTATTACGCTGCGGAAAGAGGTACGGACTGACGTTTTCGACGGAAGGGCAGCGTTCGCGAATGGCAACAGCATTCTCAAACGACAATGGCCTGCGACGGAGCTCTTCCGGCGTGAGACGCTCCGTGCGCGGCCCACCCCGGAATTTGAAGACGATCAGCGTATTCGGACCAAAACTCCGCAAAACATCAGTGATAGCTCCGTCCAACCCGGAAATAATTGAACCGACGCCGATGATCGTACCTGTCCCGATAATCACTCCAAGAACCGTCAGGAACGCGCGCAGTTTCGACTCTCGAATGCTATCGAGCGCGATTCGAATGCCTGACAACCAGGTAACCAGGTTCATCTATTCATACCGAAGCGCTTCAATCGGGTCGAGGCGCGAAGCTCGTCTTGCGGGATAAATCCCGAAGAACAAACCGACCAGCGTCGAAAGCCCAACTCCAATCACAATTGCGCTCACCGGCATCACCATCGGTACCGGTGTCAAGCCACGCACCACCACCGCAATGATAGCCGCCGTCAGCACACCGATCAGTCCACCGATTCCCGCCAGTGTCGAGGACTCAACCAGAAACTGATTCAGAATATCTCCACGCCGTGCGCCCACTGCTTTGCGGATGCCGATCTCATGCGTACGCTCAGTCACCACGGCAAGCATGATGTTCATCACGACGACGCCCCCAACCACTAGAAATACCGAGACGACCGCCATGGCCGTTGCTGCAATCGCTCCTGTCATCTGCGCCCATGCCTGCTGCAGCCCTTCAGATCCCATCATTCCGAACGTGTCCTCTTGATTCGGACGCAAGCGCCGGTATGTCCGCAGCAAGGAACGTATCTCGTCTTGCGCCGCATAGAGATGCTCCTGGCTGAGAGCCACGGCGTTGTAGCCAAGACCGGAACGCGCGCCGTATGTCTTGAAGAAAGTCTCCGCTGGGATCATGACAAATCGGTCCCGAGGCTCGCCGAACACCGAACCAAGAGCTTTCGACACACCAACCACACGGAAGGGCCTGCCATCGATGCTGATGTCCTTTCCTACCGCGTCCACATTCGGAAAGAATTCCTGCTTGATGTCATCTCCAATGAAAGCGACCGTCAGGCGTTTGTGGTTGTCTGTCTCAGAAAGGAAACGCCCGCTGACAACCTGCAAGTTCGAGATCACCGCCATATTCGCGGTTGCGCCCATTCCTTGCACGCCATCCAGCGTTTGCGACCCGTGGCGAACTTGCACGCCCCTGCCCACCTCGATTCCAATCTCGCGCACCAGGGTCGTGTTGGCCTTCAGAAAGTCGTACTCCGCCAAACTCATCTCCGGGTTCCGACGCTGCATCTCCAGGAACTTCTTCGCGTCGAATTGGCCCATCATGATGATGCGCCGAATTCGAAAGCCTTCGGCGCCCATGTCGGAAACCTGGCGGGCGATGTACTGGTTCATCCCTTCGATGACAGACATTACCGCGATCAGCGTTGTCGTTGCCAGAATGATCCCGAGAAGCGTAAGGAAGCTCCGCAGTTTGCTGGCGCGTAATGACCCGAGCGCCACACCCGCGGCTTCATAAAACGATGCGCTCGATTTCATCTAAGGAATAGAAGCGAGTGGCGAGGATACTTTCTTGGCAATCTTGTCCAGCCACTGCAACACCACTCGGTCCACCCAGAAGCGCGGCGCGCGATGCGAAAGGAAACCGAGATGCCCCCCGTGCTCGACGGCAATAAGCGTGATGTTCTCGTTCCCATGAATCGCTGGATGATCGAAGATCTCAAAAGGAATTAACGGATCATCCTTGGCCTGGATTAGCAGCGTTGGGATGCGAATTAGCTCGAGGAACTGATTCGACGACTGTGTCGCGTAATAGTTGTCCGCCGATCCGAATCCGAAAAAAGGCGCGGTGACCTTATCGTCGAACTCGTAGACCGTCTTGCATTTATCCAGAACGCTGACGTCGTAAACTCCAGGCAGACTCACAGCGCGACGGCGTATGCGTTCTTTCAGCCGGCTGACGAAGCGCGATTCGTAGATCCAATTCTCTCGCCGCGACATCTTCCTCACCGAGGCCGCAAGATCGATTGGTGTCGACACGGCAATCACGGCGTCAAGCAAGCCCGCGGCCTCATCGCCGAGCTCCCCGGCGAGCTTCAATGAAACATTCCCGCCCAGACTGTAGCCGATCAGATAGACCGGACGATTATGTTCAGCGCGAATCTGGCGGATCAGGCTCAACGTGTCACTAGTCAGCCCGGCATGATACATCGTCTTGCAGAGCGACTCGGTCCCACCGCAACTCCGCATGTTCGTCCGATGCACGGCATACCCGTGTTCCAGCGCAAGCTGGGACATGCTTCGGATGTAACCCGCGTTACTCGAACCTTCCAAACCGTGGACCATCAGGATCTCGCCATGAACTACACCTTGCGGGCGCTGCTCATGAACGAGAACCTGCGCGTCCGGGTCCGTCCTGTAAAAGCGTTCGTGGACAGGAAACCGTTCGGTGTCCAGGCGTCTCCGGGCGAAATTCGCCAGGACCGTCAAGACATGAGGGTTTCTGACAAGCGGATGAAACGAAACCAACCTTCTATTTTACGTCGCGACCGTCATCCCTCAACGTCCGCCATCATCGTCGATTCCGACTTCCGGCTAAGATCTTCGGCAAGAATGATTGCCTCCGCCAGATCTTTCATTGGACGACGGAGACGGCGACTCTCATTCCGTAGACGGAGATACGCTTCTTCTTCGGATAACTTATATCGGTGCTGCAGGATTCCTTTGGCGCGTTCCACCAGTTTTCGCGTCTCGAGCTGGCGCTTCATTTCCTGGGTTTCTTCCATCAGGCGTGCATTCTCCTCCGCGAGAACACCGCGCGCGATGGCGCCCCCCATCTGCTCGCCCATAAAGGTGACCAGACCGACTTCGTTCGGGGAATGCTGGTGGGCTTCCCTATGATGCACGTTGATGACGCCGATGATATCGCCGCCGCTCACGAGCGGTACGGACAGGAATGCTTCGTACGTGTCTTCGACAAGTGCTTGAAAACGCTTGAATCGGTTGTCGGCCGCCGCATTTGCCGGCAGAGCTACCACCGACTTGTGTTCAGCCACCCATCCCGTAACGCCCTCGCCCATTTTCATGCGCAGCATACCGAGATCGGCGGCATGCGGAACCTGAGATGCACGAAGAACGATCTCGTTAGTATCTGATTCGATGAGGTATACGAGACACGCATCGCATTCCGTAATCTGGACAGTGAGACCGATAATCTCCCCGAGCATTTCGTCGAGCGAACGCTCTGAGCTGACTATGTTACTCACGCGATGAAGAATATTGACCTGGGGTTCCATGACGCTTAGAATCCCAGCGTAGAGGGCCAAAGGCTCGCGGTCCAATCGAAAGTTCTTATAGCACCCATGCTCCGGGGTGCTACTAAGTAACAATCGGTTTAGACTTGCGACAATAGGGGTGGCGTGTATGCCCAAGTGGGTGATCGTACTAGCTCTTGGCCTATCCGCCACGGCACAAGACCGGTGGCTTCGGCTCCAGTCACCTCATTTCGAACTGATTACAAACACCGGCGCTGGAGCAGGCCGCGATGTCCTCCGTCGTTTCGAGCAAATTCGCCACGTGTTCGAGTCGCGAACCGGCCGCGGCAGCCTCACTCCCTTGCCGGTGCGTGTCTTCGTTTTCCGCAACGAATCCGACTTTCAGCCTTATCAGGTCAACCAGAACGCCGCAGGCTATTACCAGGCGGGATATGAGCGCGACTATATTGCCATGCAGTCTACGGGCGTCGAGACCTATCGTGTCGTCTACCACGAGTACACTCACCTGCTGCTAAGGCATGCTGGCTACAAAGTTCCCGTCTGGTTCAACGAAGGTACGGCGGAACTGTTCTCCACAGCCGAAGTCGGCAAGACAGAGGTACGGATCGGCGATCTCATCCCCGCTCACGTCCTGACACTGCGTGACGAGCGCATGCTCGATTTGCAGACTCTCACCACCGTCGATCACGACTCGGAATATTACAACGAGCGCGGCAAGAGTGGAATCTTCTACGCGCAGAGCTGGGCTCTGATTCACATGTTAAACTTCGCGCCAGAATATCGGCCGGGTCTCCCGAATTTCCTGCGGATGATCCTCGGCGGAGAAGACGCGGTTCGATCGTTCCAACAAGCCTTTGGCAAGAGTCCGACTGTTGTTCTTCAGGACCTGCAGTCGTACCTTAGAAGCGCTCGCTTCGAAGGCTTACGATTTCGAGCATCGAAGTTCGATGTAGGAAAAGTTCCCGCCGAACCCTATGGAGCGCTGAACGCGCAACTGGCGCTCGCGGATTTGCTGCTCGCCATTGATAAAACGGATCAGGCGCGAGGCGTCTATGCACGTCTCGAAGCGCAACACTACGACAATCCTGCCGTTCGCGTAGCTCTGGGCCAGTTTGCATTTCGTACCGACGACTTCATAACCGCTCGGCGTCATTTCGAGAGCGCGATCCAGGCCGGCAGTGCCGATGCGCGCCTGTTCTACGACTACGCCATGGTCCTCCGACGGATGAAGCAGCCGGAAGCGCTCGTCGTACAAAACCTCCTCAAGGCCGTCTCCAGCGATGACAGCTTTTTCGACGCCCATCAATTTCTTGGGCATCTCTTCCTTCGAGACGAACGGTACCCCGAGGCCATTCGTCACCTGACGCGAGGAACCGAGTTACAACCCTCGCGCGCCGCCGTCTGGGAAAACCTTGCGCTAGCGTTCCACAAGGCGGGAGACAAAGAGCGAGCTAAGAACGCTGCGCGAGAAGGACGCAAGGTCGCGAGCGGCCCGGAAGAAGCAGCCCGTCTCGACGCAATGATCGACCTCATCGAATCGGACGCAGACAAGATCGTACAAGCGCCTATGGACATGGACGCCAAACCCACGGCAGCGGTCGCTATTCCAACCAATACACGTCTGGAAGGTATGTTGATCCAAGTCGACTGCCTGGCCTCCAAAGCGAGACTCCACGTGGCGACCAATCACGGCAAGGTCTTACTTCTAGTCCGCGATCCGTCCACGGTAACCCTGCGCGGCGCCGGAGGCATCACAACAGATCTCGCCTGCGGACCCGTTCCCACCCGTCCGGTAATCGTCGAGTATCAGACCGAAGGTCACCAGACATATGGCACGTCGGGGAATGTGAAGTCTATCGAATTTCGGTAATTCTCCTGGTTGGGCTGCAGCCCAATGCCACGCACTTGTAAGCTGTTGATTCTGTGGGCAGGCTTCCAGCCTGCGGTATCGATTTCATCGATACCACCGGGCGAGAGCCCGGAAACGTAAGCCGAACATAAGGCAGAACATCCGAGTTGGCGTTGCAACGAACGCTATTGTGCTTAGCCCAAGTTCGTCAGTTATGGGCCGAAACCACAGCTAAGTATTTGATTCCAGGTTCAGGCGATGGCAAAGTCTACACTACATTTTGGCTGGATCTGTGAGTGGTCTGGCAGCGCCAAGCCAAGTTGCTGAAGGAGGTGT
>DASQLD010000532.1:0-7548 GCA_035630195.1 Bryobacteraceae bacterium | reverse complement strand
GCTGTCGTTTGCAATACGCGCCATTCGCGCATCGAGGTCCGCCAGTCCGATGGCGGCGACATCGCGTGATTTGTTGATCATCAAGGTTTCTGCTTCCGGAATCCGGCCGCAAGCCGCCTCCATCCGTTCCCGCTCGGCTTTTGCTTCGTCAGGACGATTGAGCCCCGCAAACGCCACACCTCGAGCGTAGCGATAGAACGCGTGAACCATTGCGGTTTTCTCTTTGGGAGCGGGCTCGGCAAGCATTTCCTTCCACTTTCCGAACCGAGTCAGGACAAGCCAATCGAAGGCGCGATACGGAGCAAGCATCGGCATGTCGTCTACCGCGCCATCCACATTTTTGCGAAGCCTTCGAGAATACTCCATTGCCTCGTCGTACTTGCCTTGCATCATGCGCGCATACGAGACGAAGTGCAGATTGTGCGAGTAATACATGAGCGGATAGACACCCTTGGCGCCAGAACGCTCAATGTACTTTTTGTCTACATCCGCTGCGGTCACATTGACTGCTGCCGACAGTTCGTGGTCGCCGGTTCGGATGTAGATGTGCGAGGGCATGTGCACCATGTGTCCGGCTCCCGGCATCAACTGGCCGAGACGGTTGGCGCTGGGAAGAGCGCGCTGCGGGTTCTTCGAAGCCTCGACGGCATGAATATAGTAGTGATTTGCGCCCGGGTGGTCAGGGTTCCGGCGCAGTACGCCTTCGATCACTTCCAAAACTTCCAACGTGCCTTCTTCGGGTTCGCCAGTGGCTGTCCATAACGCCCATGGCCGAAGATTCATCAGCGACTCGGCGTACAGGGTAGCGGCATCCAAGTCGTCTGGATACTTCTTCATTACCTGCTTCATGGCATCCTTGTAGTTGACAGCAAGCTGCTTGCGATCTTCGTTGGGATCTTTCGAATAGCGCCTCACGAGCGCTTCTACGTAGGCTCGTTCATTGGCTGGGGCGGTTTTGGAAAGTTCAACCGCTTTCTCGATCGCCTTCCAAGCCTTCTCCTCGCGGTCAGGCATCGCCGGCATGTTGTAATTCGGACCGAGAGCGAGCGCGATTCCCCAATGAGGCATGGGCGATGCGGGATCGAGTTCGACAGCGCGAGCGAAAAGCCGCGCTGCTTCATCATGATTGAACCCGTAGATCAGCGCGAGCCCCTGATTGAAGAATTGCTGCGCCAGTTCCGACTTCGTCGCGATGGGATGAACGTGGTTGCCGAGGCCGTCCAAAAGTTCGGCCGGCTTCGTACTTTCTTCTACATGTTTGTGCTGGCCGAAGGCGAGTGCACAGGCGATGAGGAATAAGCTGACTCGTTTTTTCATACCCAAATCTCCATTACTCAGCCTTTAACGCGGACAACATACAGCGATCGGATCAGAAGACTCTTCTCGCAGCCAGAATATAGTAAGATAGGAAACGGTACAAACTGCTAAGCGAAACACCTTAGTTGTTCCTGTCGTCAACGTAACGCCGACCGGTTTGGCCGTCCGCTTATGTACGCCATCCGTGTCGCTGACCCTAAGTCCGATGCCAGCGATCTCAAATAAATTCTGGGGAGGATGGCGCGAGCGAATTCGTGCCCTTCGCAACATTCCTCATCTTCTGCGCATCGTTTGGCGATCCGGTCCGGGCGTTGTCTCAGGCGGGTTGACGTGCCGTGTGGTGGGAGCCCTGGTTCCTATAGCGATGCTTTGGGTTTCCAAGCAGATCCTGGATGGCGTCCAGGCTCGATTCAGCGGTCAACCTCTTCCTGACCAATTTTGGTGGCTGGTGGCGACCGAAGCATTCCTTGCCGCTTTCGCCGCCGTTTTGGGACGTGGCGCCGGGTACTTTGACGCTCTTCTTGCCGATCGTTTTACCCGACATGTGAGCGTCCGCGTGATGGAACACGCGTCCCAGCTTGACCTGGCTTCTTACGAGGATCCCGTTTTCTACGACAAGTTGGAACGCGCACGCGTGCAAGCCACGGATCGCATCGCCATGATCCAAGCGATCGGGACTTTGCTTCAGCAGTGTATTACGGCCATTAGTTTGTCGCTGAGTATCTTCTGGTTTTCGCCATGGTTACTTGCTCTTTTAATCGTGGCCGTAGTCCCGGCATTTCTTGGAGAAAGCCATTTTGCATTTTTAGGATATTCGCTGAACATCCGACAGACGCCGGTTCGCAGACAGCTCGATTATTTGCGTGTTCTTGGCGCGAGTAAAGAATCGGCCAAGGAGCTTAAGCTTTTTGGCCTGAGCAGCTTCATTACCGGTGAATATGCGCACCTGTCCAACAATCTTTACGACCAGAACGTTGCGCTGGCAAAACGGCGGCTGTGGGTGGGGACGTTGCTTTCCCTGGTGAGCACAAGCGGGTATTACGGCGCCTATGCGTGGATCGTTTATCGGACAGTGTCAGGTGATTTGAGTTGGGGAACCCTGCAGTTCTTAGCGGGAGCTGTAGCGGGCGCAAGCAGCAACATTCAATCGATCTTTTCGACGTTCTCTTCCATCGCCGACCAGTCCTTGTTCTTGACGGACCTCGTTGAATTTTTCCACGTGAAGCCCCAACTGCGATCGAAGCCCGATGCTATCCCGGCTCCCCGACCAATCCGCGACGGCATCGTATTCGAGAAAGTCTGTTTCTCCTATCCAGGAAGTTCGCGGCTGGTGTTGGACAACCTTGATCTTCGTATCGATCCGGAGGAGCGCATCGCGCTGATCGGCGAGAACGGGCAGGGAAAGACGACAATCGTAAAGCTAGTCACGCGGCTTTACGATCCCACAGCGGGTCGAATTCTATTGGATGGCGTAGATCTACGCGATTACAGCATTGAAGATCTAAACCGAGAGATCGGGGTCATTTTCCAGGATTTCATGCGGTATGAAATGAGCGCGCACCGGAATATCGCCGTGGGCCGGATCGATCTCGACTCAGAAGCCGACGTTCATCGCGCCGCCAAGAAGAGTCTTGCCGACGAAGTTATCCGGAGACTACCAAAAGGCTACGATCAGCTGCTGGGGCGCAGGTTCGAAGGCGGGCTCGATTTGTCGGGTGGGGAATGGCAAAAAGTTGCGCTTGCCCGCGCTTATCTTCGTGACGCCCAGCTACTGATCTTAGATGAGCCTACAGCCGCCCTCGACGCTCGATCGGAATACGAAGTGTTCCAGCGATTTGCCGAATTGACCGAGGGAAAGATGGCGTTGTTGATTTCTCACCGGTTCTCCACCGTGCGCATGGCGGACCGGATCATCGTTCTGGAGAACGGTCGCATTGCGGAACAAGGCAATCACAAGCAGTTGATGGCTCTTGGCGCACGCTACGCAGAAATGTTCGAACTTCAAGCAGCAAGCTACCGATAATGCTTCACGATTATCTATCAGGAACTAAACTCACCGCCACGCCGCAGGACGCAGACCTCATGCGTCTGCGTTCGGCTGGACGGCAGATGGCTAAAACCCTGACGGTCGTCCCGAGTAGCCGCTCGTCTTGCGCTGTACTAGGGCGCAAATCGAAAGAGGCGGCGAAGTCGATCCGAACCGTCTTCACGCAAAATTCATTGCACGGGACAGACGGCCGATGGCTTGTCGACAATTATCGGCTGATTCTTTCCGCCGAGAAAGAAACTCGTCAACTCGCAGCTAGCTTCCGGGAATATCGCGCCGCCAGTCTTGATACGTCGCCGGCGCAGCCTCTGCCATACACGGTCGCCAGAGCGTATCTGAGCGCGGCCATGGACTTCTTTTCCCACGATGGGCTGTTTGCTTTTCTCAGCGGCTTTCAAGAAGTACATCAGTTGGATATGGGTGAGCTGTGGGCGCTGAAGCCGGCGCTGCAGTTTCTTCTCATTGAAAAAATTGCTGCTTGCACTCAGGGACCGACGGGATCTCTTGCAGTGCTCGTCACGAGTCTCCGTGCGATCGGAGAATCCGAGTGGAAGGATCTTTTCGAATCGGTCAGCCTCGTTAACACGATCCTTTCGCGCGATCCATCCGGATTTTTCTCCCAGATGGATTACGAGAGCCGCGATCAATACCGCGACATCGTCACGGGTCTTGCGAAGCGTTCCAAGCTGACCGAATCGGAAGTTGCCGAAGCAGCGGTAAAATTGGCAGCAGAAGCGTCCCAACCTCGCCGGAGACACATCGGTTACTGGCTGCTTGATAACGGTCTCGCCCAACTTCGCACTGTAATTGGGTACCAACCGAGCCCCAAACAGCGAATACGCGATTTCGTACTTTCGTGGCCACAATCCTATTACCTGATCGGCGTAGAGGTTCTGACGTTGATTCTGATTGTCACGATCCTCGAAGGCGGTGGGGAATTGGCAGCTACGGTAATGGCGCTGTTTCTGGTTATGTTACCCGTCACCCAAGCCGCTGTCGATTTCATGAACAATCTGACGGGATACTTGCTACGGCCGCGTGTGCTGCCCAAGTTAGATTTTGCCCATGGGATCCCCAAGGAATACGCGACTCTGATGGCGGTGCCAACTCTGTTGTTGAGCGAGAAGCAAGTCAGGCAGCTAGTAGTCGACCTGGAGATCCGCTATCTTGCCAATCGGGACGAGAATCTCTACTTCGCACTGGTGACTGATGGGCCGGATTCAGACAACGAAGAAGATGACCGCGATCGCCTGGTGGACGTTTGCGTAGGACTTATTGAGGGACTCAATCAGCGATACGGGTCAGAAGGACTCACCCCGTTTTACTTGTTTCATCGCCGGCGAATCTATAATCCGTCCGAAGGACGCTGGATGGGATGGGAAAGAAAGCGTGGCAAGCTTCTCGATCTGAACCAACTGATGCGTGGTGGGTTCGATAGCTTCCCTGTAAAGGTCGGAAACGTTGCCGTGCTTCCGAGCATTAAGTATGTGCTCACGCTCGATTCCGATACTCAGCTGCCGCGAGACGCGGCACGCAAGCTTGTCGGAGCGATTGCGCATCCGCTTCACCAAGCCGTGATCGATCCCGTCACGAAGATGGTCGTCGCTGGTTACGGAATTCTTCAGCCGCGCATCGGAATCAGTATCGAATCGGCATCCAGCAGCCGTCTGGCCAGTATTTACTCGGGACAAACCGGATTCGATATTTACACGCGCGCAGTCTCGGACGTGTATCAGGATTTGTTCGGAGAAGGAATCTTCACAGGGAAAGGCATTTACGACGTGGATGCGCTCAGAGACGCGATTGAGCAACGATTCCCTGAAAACGCGCTGCTTAGCCACGATCTGATAGAGGGCGCATATGCGCGAGTCGGCCTTGTCACGGATATTGAGCTGATCGATGACTATCCATCGCACTTCAGCGCTTATAGCCGGCGCAAGCACCGGTGGGTCCGCGGCGACTGGCAGATCATGCGATGGCTCCTGCCGCGTGTTCCGAACTTTAAAGGCTCGATTACTCCGAATCCGATCAATTTGATCTCACGTTGGAAGATTCTGGACAATCTTCGACGCAGCTTATTCGAACCAGCGACTCTTGCTCTATTGATAGCGGGTTGGTTCTGGCTCCGCGGCGAACCGCTGTATTGGACTTGCGCCGTGATCGCGATGCTGCTGACGCCGGTGTACGCGAATCTTTTTTTCTCGGTACTGCGTGCTCCGATCCGATCGCCGTTTCTTATGGCTTGGGTAAAGGACACATCCTGGGCATTTCTTAAGGGTCACATCGTCGCGTTTTTGCAGATCGTTCTGTTACTGCATCAGTCGATGCTTTCTATCGACGCGATCGGCCGGTCGGTCTTGCGGGTCTTCGTGACTAAGAAAAGATTGCTCGAATGGGAGACGGCGGCGGAGGCTGAAAATGCACAGCGCCGCACGGCAACAGTGGACATGTATTTAGCCTGGTCGCCTCTCCTGGCTCTTACGATTGCTGGGTTGTTGTGGGTTGTACGGCCATCCGCAATGCCTGTGGCGGCGCCAATTCTTTTCTTGTGGTTTATAGCCCGATTCCTGTCGGCGTGGTTGAATCGACGTCCGCGGATCCTGCGAGGGCATTTGCACAGCAAGGACGTTGAATTCCTGCGGGCAGCCGCAGTTCGGACCTGGAGGTATTTCCGCGAGTACTCTACAGGCGACACGCACTGGCTGGTCCCCGATAACGTTCGAGAAGACGGCATCAGAGCAGAACGACTCTCTCCTACCAATTTGGGATTGCTGCTAAACGCCAGGATCGCGGCGGTGAAATTCGGTTACTTGACAGTGCCGGAGTTTGCGGAAGCTACACGTAGAACTCTCGAAAGCATCCGCAACCTCCCGAAATTCCAAGGTCACGTCTTGAATTGGCACTGTACGAAAACACTTCGGGCACTAGAACCACGATTTGTCTCTACGGTCGACAGCGGCAATCTTGTGGCCTGTTTGTGGACGTTGAAGCAGGCTGCGTTGTCGTTCGTGACCGCTCCGCCATCCGAGGACACTCTGAAAGCCGGGCTGGCGGACATTAATGCGCAGGCTACGCTCGAAATCGAAAGCGGCTCGGCCGGCTTTTGGAGCGATGAACTCGCCGAGCGTAAGCGGCGGATGCTGCAGTGGACTGAAGACGGAGTCACAGAGGAGTTGGTGTCCGAGCTTCGATGGATCAGCGAGGAATCGGATCGCATTGCGTCGGCTATGGACTTTCAGTTCCTGTTCCACAAGCGCAAGAAAGTTATGTCGGTCGGCTGCGACGTCGATACGACGATGATCGAGCCTGCGAGCTATGATTTGCTTGCTTCCGAGTCGCGAATCGCAAGCTTCATAGCGATCGCAAAAGGCGACATCCCTCAGGAAGCCTGGTTCCATCTCGGTCGACGCCACACCCTCTTCGGTGGCCAGCGGGTATTGGTTTCCTGGACGGGAACTATGTTCGAATACCTGATGCCTTCTCTATGGATGAAGCAGCACCGGCACACGATCATGCAGGACAGCCTGGAGGCGGTTGTACGCATCCAGCAGAAATTCGCGCTTCGCAAGCGCATTCCCTGGGGTATTTCCGAATCCGCTTGCGCCGCGGGCCCTGATGGTGAATATGGGTACCATGCATTCGGAATTCCCGAGCTCGCGATGAGGAATCCGGATGAGGACCATACTGTTGTCTCTCCTTACTCGACCTTCCTTGCTTTGGCAGTGGATCCGGGCGCGGTTATGAAGAATTTGAGGACGATGGAGAAATTGGGCTGGCTCGGAGCCTATGGTTTCTATGAAGCTGTGGACTATCGAGGTGAGTCTCCGGACATCATACGATCCTGGATGGCGCATCACCAGGGAATGAGCCTGCTGGCGATTTGTAATTTACTCTGCAACGACGCCATGCAGGAATATTTCCATGCTGAGCCGCAAGTGCTCGCCACCGAACTATTGCTGCATGAACGCGTGCCGAATGCCATCGTTATCGAGACAGAAGCGATAGCGCCGCCTCCGCTGATTGCCGAGGCGGCCGCGTAGTAGCTTACTCAGCGGGGCGGTGCTCGCGACCTTTGATGAGCATCGTCAAAGCTTCATTGAAAGGAGCGCTTAGACCCAGGCGTGGGCTCTCGGCGGCAACATAGCCATTAAGCGAATCGATTTCGGTCCTGCTACCACGCGCCA
>DASQLD010000531.1:0-3279 GCA_035630195.1 Bryobacteraceae bacterium | reverse complement strand
TGGAGATCCCGAGATCCAGACGCGCATACGGCAATACGAGATGGCATATCGTATGCAAACTTCGGTTCCCGACCTGATGGATCTTTCAAAGGAACCGGAGAGCACGTTCGAGATGTACGGGCCGGAGTCGCGCAAGCCCGGCAGCTATGCCGCCAATTGTCTTCTGGCGCGCCGTCTGGCCGAACGCAACGTTCGCTTCATTCAGCTTTACCATCGCGGCTGGGACCAGCACAACGACCTTCCGCGTGATCTTGCATTGCAGTGCGGTGGAACCGATCAGCCGACAGCGGCGCTGGTCGCCGACTTGAAACAACGCGGTTTGCTGGATGACACGCTTGTCATCTGGGGCGGAGAATTCGGCCGTACCGTATATAGCCAGGGTAAGCTCACGGAAGCCAATTACGGACGCGACCATCATCCCCGCTGCTTCACGATGTGGATGGCCGGTGGAGGAATGAAACCAGGCACGGTCCTCGGCGAGACTGATGACTTCGGATACAACGTGGTCAGCGATCCGGTCCACGTTCACGATCTTCAGGCGACAATCCTGCACTGCCTCGGCATCGATCATACGAAGCTCACGTTCCTCTTCCAGGGCCGGCACTTCCGTTTGACGGACGTCTCCGGTTCGCTTGTGAAATCGGTTCTCACTTAAACCGGTTCTCGCTTAAACGTAGAAGCGCCCCAACGCTTCATGTAAAGATGTCAATCATGCATCCGAACATGCTAGGCGCGTATGGGGACTGGGCTGCGCAGTCGATACCGGACCCGCCCAGGCTCAGCTTCCGGCAACCGATGTTCACGAACGTCGATTCTTGGAGGGCGGTCGCGCGCGCGAGATTTCGCGAGTCCCTAATGGGTCCTGGTGGGGCGGCAACGCCGGTTCCCGCGGTACAACATAAGCTCGAGTTCGATGGACTCGCCATCGAGCATCTGCAGTGGCAGTTGCCCTATGGACCGCCTACGGAGGCTCTGGTATTGAAGCCGATCGGCGCAAAAGGCAAACTGCCGGGTGTTGTCGGGCTCCACGATCATGGCGGCAATAAGTACTTCGGTCTGCGGAAGATTACCAAGATGTCGAAGGATCAGCATCCGGCGATGATCCGCCATCAAGAGCGTTACTACGAGAAGATGGCTTGGGCGAACGAGCTCGCCCGGCGCGGCTATGTCGTCTTGGTGCATGACACATTCACGTTCGGCAGCAGACGCATGCGCCTGGCGGATGTGCCGGGCAATATTCGCAACAACATGGTGGAAGCGAATCCGGAAGCCGACGAAGAGATCGAACAGTACAACCGATTTGCGGGCGGCCATGAGCATTTGATCGCAAAGAGTCTGTTCAGCGCGGGCATGACATGGCCGGGTGTCTTCGTGTTCGACGATCAGCGCGCTCTCGATTACCTGGTTTCACGTCCTGATGTTGACGCGACACGAGTCGGGTGCGCCGGGCTGTCAGGCGGTGGCTTGCGAACCGTGATGTTGACGGGCGCCGATGAGCGGATTCGCTGTTCCTGCTGCGTCGGCATGATGACGACTTGGCGTGACTATGTTCTGGATAAGTCATACACGCATACATGGATGTGTTACGTGCCTGGCTTGCCTCGTGATCTCGATTATCCGGAGGTGCTCGGACTGGCGGCGCCGAACCCGGTCCTGGTGTTGAATAACCGGCAGGACGCTCTGTTCACGTTGCCGGAAATGGAGCGGGCGGATCGGATCCTGACGGAAGTTTATAAAAAAGCCGGCGCGGCGGACCGCTATCGCGCGAGTTTTTATGAGGGTCCGCATAAGTTCGACCAGGCGATGCAGAAAGAAGCGTTTGCTTGGTTCGATCGATGGCTGAAAGCCTAAAATGACGGATCGAGAAGCTCGGGTTGCTGACGAGCTTCACCGCTTCGAACTAGCGCAAGCGGGCGCTGACTGGTCCAATTAACTCGAAGATCACAACTGGGGCGAGCACGATTGTGTTCACCACCGGCGCCAGGTCCGGAAAACGTGTCCGATTGCGATTGTCACTGCGTTTCCTGGCAGTCCTGATCCGACAGCTGTCTACTTAACTCCAGGTCTGAAAGCCGTCTTGTAGAAAACGCGCTATGCCGTCGAACATCTACAGGGATTGGCGGAGATCCTTGGGGATCCGGGGTTGGGAAAGAGTACGTTGATGAGATATCTTTATGCGCACATCTCCTCTCTTCCCTCTGCGTTTTTGTTCTCAACGCCAACTTCAAGTCTGACTTTGCAGTCTTAAAGAAGATCGCCTCAGACCTCGGAGTTGAGACAAAAAGGTCGATGCTTCAGCAACAGAGTGAATTTTGAAGATTGGTTAGTTAAGCAGTACACAGAAGGCAATAACATAGTCGTTTTTATAGATGAGGCACAAAAGCTCGACAGTGAGCAATTAGAGCTTGTTCGCACACTGCTGAATTTTGAAACCGATAAGGAGAAATTAATACAGATCGTCCTGGCGGAAACCTGGAGTTACGTGACCGTCTCAAGCTTAAGAATCACAAACCACTCCTGTGTCGTGTTTTTGCTCCCTCTCTAATCTCGCCGATGACACTCGAAGAGATGTGCGGCATGCTCGAGGTGCGCTGTGAGCGCGAGAGTCTCGCCTTTCCTTTTGATGAAGCGTCACTGAAGATCATCTACGATTACAGCGGAGGTGTTCCCCGACATGCATTGCGCGTGGCTGAATTTGCCTATGCCCAGATGCGCGACCTGGAATTAACCACCATCACCTCTGACATTGTCGAGGCGATGATCGAGGGACTCAACATTGATGAGTAGTCGTCTCTCACTTGCCGCGACGAAGTTTGAACTTTTAGGGATATCGTCTAGGTTGCCGGCCGCCGGGGCCGTACGCTCAAGCCGTCGATGTGGAGTTGTAGAGTGAAACGCGAAATCCTCATGCCGATTTCCATGAGCCGCTTACGGCTGTCAAGTTGTTTTTTCCGCGCAGCGCGCGGCTGTGGTTGTCATTTAACGTCACATACGACCCGACTTCCATACGTATTCAAACTGGCCTTGGCTGGCCTGATGCACAATGGGGTCCGATGACGTAAGTCGGTGCTGCCAACTGGCCATCGGCCTTGAAAGGCCTAATCGGCACTCGCAGTCACCGGGACGCGATCTCGTTCGGACTTAACTTAAATGGTCTATGCGTTGGTGCCCGCTGCAACAGGCAGCTCGGGGAACGGCCGGAAGCGTTGTCCGGTTACCCAGATTCTGTGTAGCAGCACGGCGAGCTTGCGTGCCACGGCCACGATAGCCCGGCGCTTG
>DASQLD010000530.1:0-7414 GCA_035630195.1 Bryobacteraceae bacterium | reverse complement strand
GACCGAATTCAGTGGCGACGATAACGAGCGTGTCGTCGAGGAGTGTTTTGCCTGGAGTGAGGGACGATGGCTGGCTCGACAGATCGCGGAGCAGATTCGCGACGGCTCGATCGAGTTCGTTGCAATGCTTGTAGTGGTTCGTGGCGGCGGCGTGATCGAAGATCCTCTTGTGGTGGTCCCATCCCGAATGGCGGATATGGATATAACGCGTTCCCGCGTCTGCCTTCACAAGGTTGCGGGCCAAGAGGCATCCGAGACCAACCTCGTTTTCACCGTATCGTGCTCGTTCTTCTTTCGAGCTTGTGAGGGCCTTCGGCCATCGCCCGTCACCGAGGATGCGATAAGCATCCTCCTGGAAATTACGAAACGAAGCCAATTCGCGTCCGCGATATTCCCGCTGACTCGATAGGACCTTGTCGAGTTCGGTGAGCAATCGGAATCGCTCGTCGAGCAGGGCGAGCGCGTCTCCTTCGCTCGAGACGCTTCCCGGTCCTGCGCTGGCATCGATATCGAGCCCGGAAAACTTCGGGTGCAGGAATCCGGTGGGCAGCGCCGAGGAGTTGAGGTTCAGAGAAACATAGGTCGGGAAGGTATCGGACTGTCGGCGCTGCGCTTCGAGTTCATAGGCGACAACTGATCCGACCGGAGGAATTTCGGCTACCTGGGCCGGATTGAGCGGCCGGCCCGCGCGTGTGTAGTACTCGCCTCGAAAATGCACGACCTCGTGGCTCTTGAAAGTGCGCACGATGGACACCTTCTCCATCTCCGTCGACATCTCAGGAAAGAGCTTGTGCGACATGTACAGGTCATTTTTGATTGGCCTGATGTCGAGATCCTTGGGAGTGCCCTCGTTTTCTTTGAAGTCGAAGGTGTCGACATGACTGATGGCGCCGGCGGCTTCGACAACAATGCAGAACCTGGCGCTTCCACGGGGATTTGACTTGCCGGCGGCACGAAGCTTGGGAGGCCACAAGGCCGTCTCGGCAAACGCGCCCAGCATGCTGAGCGTTCCGAACTTCAGGGCTTCTCGCCGCGTCGGGATGAGATCGGAGATCGTCTTCATGCGTTCTTCCTTAATAGTTGAACAGGAACTCAGGGCTATTTAGAAGCGCCCACTGCAAATTTTCCAAACCCTTTTTGCGATCACGCTCGAGCTCTCCCATCGCGATGCGAACTTCGGCTTCGAGGGGATCGCGACTCAGGGTGGCTAAGTAGAGCTTAGTTACCAGGCTTCGGTCGAGCGCAAGTTCGATTTCTGCCGGAACCGCCTCGCGCTTCTTAGCGGCCTCGATCGACTTTGCGATATGCGGTCGTTCCGTTTCGCGAACCTTTAATAGCTGCTCGACTTGACTGTTCCCTTCGGCCTTGACCCGGTCGAGCACGACTTTGGAATTCATCATCAGCATCGCTTGCAGCGATGAAGTGTGCGCCCGCTTGGGCATCTCATCGCGGCTTACCTGTCCGAAGGCACGCATCATTTCTGCGACCTCACGTGTCGCGTGGGCGGGATCGAGCAATTCCATCGACATGGCTGCGCCTTTGCCGCGGCTTCCGAAGCTTCCTGTACGGGCAGTCGCGGTGTAGAGAGCATCCTGCAACTGCGTTGGACTTAGCATACGCACGAACTTCCGAGCGTAATAAGACGCATACTCCGGCCTCCATTCGTCTTCAAATCGTGACGATAGCTGGTAAGCGCTCGATTTCATGATCGTGCGGACCAGATGCTTGAAACTGAAGTTGCTTTTCTGGAAATCCTTGGCCATCGCGTCAAGGAGGTAGGGGTTCGAGGGTTGAACTGTCCACCCCTTTGGTAGCGGCTGGTCGGGATAGTACCGGTTGAGATCGAAGTCATCGATTGGTTCGACGATCCCGAAGCCCATGAACTCGGCCCAGATACGATTCGTCGTTGCGCGGGCAAACTGGATGTCTGCTGTCAGCATCCTTCCGAGCTCATCACGTGGTTCCACGCCGGGCTTTGCAGTCTCACCGGTCAGGATGAAGGCCGGTTGATTCGGCCCGCCGGTACGAGGCACGCGAACGATGCTCTCGCCTTTGGTCGGATAACCTTCTTCGACGACATCATCGACGGTGTATTCGGTGTTTGCCTGAAAGCCGTTCTCCCAATTCATGATCATCCGCGTCTTGCCGTAGAACGCAGCCTGCTGGAAGAACTCGGATCGCTTCTTACTTGTCAGGAAGAGGTTCACCTGCTCGAGGTGAGAGCGGCCATCGTGACAGGAGATGCAGCCGATGTTGATGCCGAGAAATACTTTCGAATACGTGATGGTGAACTCATCGATGGAGTCGGCGCGATTAACGAGGTCGTGCGCGTCCTTCTCTTCCGGATCATCTTTGGCCTTGACGAAGTCGCGCGCAAAGTACAGAGCTCCGGGCGAAGAATGGCTGCTTTTCCCGCCTTGGCTTAGCAGGTCTTGCACTACTTCCGAGTAAGGCCGGTCGAGCCTGAGCCATTCCTCGATCCAGTAATGAAACAGATTGGCGCCGAAGCCCATTCGATTGCCGGCTCGGAATAAATCCTCAAAGTAGTAGGCCCAGCGACTGACGAAGTCTTCGCTGTCGACGAGGCGGTCGACTAATTTGTCGCGCTTGTTGGGGTCCTTGTCCTGGAGGAAAGCGGTGAGGTCGGCAACTGGCGGGATTCTGCCTGTCGCATCGAGCCACGCTCGGCGCGCGAACTCTTCGTCCGCCGCGAGTGACGAATGCGGAATCCGGTCCTTTTCCATTCGCCCGAAGATGTGTTCGTCAATGAAGTTCTTGCGCGTGATCGGACCTGACAGAACTTTCGCCGGACGCAATGGCGCAGTCTGAGTAGTCAGCGATTCGGCACCTTTCGACGCCTTCACCTTCGGCTTGAGAAGTGATTCGTGCGCCTTCTCAATGTTCTGTTCGGCTTCGGGCGATACCGCTTGTGCGCAGAGAGCCAACGGCAGGAAGGCTAGAATGGCGGGACGAAACACAGGGCCTCCGAACGTATCTGTTATAACACATATCAGCGGACGGGAACGAAGCGTTGAATCCTCTTCCCATTCACTTCAGCAACGTATAAACTTTTGTCCGCGGCAATAGCCATCAAGTGAGGGAGTTTGAGCAGCTCAGCGTTGCCCCACTGCTGGACTATTTTGCCGTCGGTTAACGAAAGATGGCTGATGGTATTGGCATCGCCATCACTCACCAGTAACTCTTTGCCGACGACGAGCGCTCCGAACGGATTGCCGAAGCCGGTCCACTCGGCGACGAACTTCCCGTCGGCTGCGAACACCTGGATGCGCTTATTGCCACGATCGGCAACGAAGATCCTGCCGGCGCGGTCGATAGCGATGCCGTGAGCCGCGGCGAATTCTCCCGCTCCATGCGGCTGGTCTTTGCCGCCTTTGCGACCCCACTCACGAATGAATTTCCCGTCCTTCGTAAGTTGAACCACACGACCATTTCCGGCATCGGCGATATACATCTCGCCCGCGGAGTTGAAAACGAGATCATCGGGAGAACGGAAATGCGACTCCCCCTTGCCGGGCTTGCCCTCCTCACCGAGCGTCAGGAGCAGTTTTCCTTCCGGCGAGAATTTGCGGATAACGTGTAAGGCGTTATCGGTCGTCCAGATGTTATCGTCACGATCGATGCGCAGGCCATGGGCTACTTTGAACGTGCCTTCACCCCAGCCTTTGATGTAACGTCCCTTTTTGTCGAACTGAAGGAGCGGCGGCTCACCGCGGTGCAGGACATAGATCCGGCCCTTGGAATCGACTTCTACCGCCGAGACCGAATCGACCTTAACCTGCGGCGGGATGTTGATGAATCCCGCCGACCGATACGGCGCCTTTTCTTCCGCATTGACGACAAGGCATGCCGCTGCGGCAAGCAGAACCGCCGACCTCATCATCAGAAGATTACCTTCAGTCCGAGTTGGTTAATACGCGCGTCGCGTGCCGTGGTGATTGTTCCGAAGCTGGCGCTCGCGTTCTTCCCATTCGCGCCCGGGGAGAAGCTGGCGTTCGGAGCGCCGAGATTCACATGATTCAGGAAGTTGAACGACTCGGCCCGGAACTGAAGATTGACACGTTCGGTGATGCGCGTGTCCTTGATAACCGAGATGTCAAAGTTGACGGTCCCGGGAGTGCGAACATCCGGCAGCGTGCGGCCAACATTCCCTAACACGAAGTCGGGCGGATTTACAAAGGCGTCGGTATTGAACCAGCGTTCCCGAGTTGGATTGTCGAGCTTGGCACTTACGCCGGTTGAGCTTGGACGGTTTGCAGCGAAGTTGCTTGCGCCGCGCACGATGAGCGGAATGCCCGTCTGCATGACGCCGATCGTGTTCAACTGCCAGCCGCCAACTAAGCGTTGGAGGAATCCATTATCCGGGCTCCATCGTTTACCGGGACCGAACGGTAGTTCGTACAACGCCGAGACGACGGCGCGCTTGGAGACATCGCCAGGATCGACCGACTTGTTGAGTTGGCGGTTATAGAGCCCGTCCTGATAGCCGTTTTCGGTGACCTGTTCAATCGGACCGAAGTCAACTGGGACGAGTGTGGAGTCGCTTAGTTTCTTACCGCCGGTGAAGGCCAGATTGACGAGCAGCCCGTTCGCCATCCGTTTGGTGATGTTGAACTGGAGCTGGTGCGACATGTAATTGCCGAGACGCGGATTACGAACAGAGACACTCGAATAATACGGGAACGGCATCAGCGATCGTTCTCTGGTGATCGTCGCGGCGCCCAATCCTCCGGGAACCATACCTGCGTACGGGTTCGGAACCGGAGTATTCAAGCTTTGTCCTAGCGCCAAGCGCGTGTCCGGATCAACCTGGTTCAGATCGTAGCCGCTGCCCGCGAAGTGATTGCCCTTGTTCGCGGCATAAGTAATGTCTAACATCCAGGTTCCGATCTGATGCTGAATCGAGGCGTTCCACTGCTGGGTCATCGGCGTCGTACCGTCAGACTCCGTGATCGAAACACCTTGGCCGAGAAGGGCGCCCGGGCCGGCCGATGGTCCCGGCGACTCGATTGGAGGCCGTGGCGGTCCCTGACTGAACTGGAATGCCGAGAAGCCAGGAGCCGATGCTACGTAAGCCGTCGTGGTGGTCGTGAACAACGCGGTGTTGCCGAGGAAAGTGCGGAAGAAGATGCTCGGATAGAAAATGCCGTAGCCACCGCGAATCACGGTTTTTCCGGTTCCGAAGACGTCGAAAGCGAACCCGAAACGGGGGCCGAAGTCGTTATAGTCCTCATCGAGGAACGTCCGCGGCTGGCCGTCGACTCCTGCAAATACTGTAGACCCGATCAGAGTGGTTCCGGCGACCGGCTTCGTGGGATCGAAGTTGATTTGGCCGTTGTTTCGCTCGTACGGCTTCTGTTGATAGTCGTAGCGCAGGCCTAGGTTCAGGGTGAGCCTTCGGCCCACTCTCCAGTCGTCTTGCACAAATGCGCTGGCGGCAATTCCGTGCCATGAGTTCCCGAGAATGCGGTCGATGCTGGCCCCGCCGACTTCCCCGAGCAGGAATTGTGCAAGGTTCGAGCCAGTGCCCGCGGTCGCCTGTGGATTGGCAGTCAAACCAGCGAACGTGTAGTTGCCAGATAATGCGGCTCCTTGCCGATTGCTGCCCTGCATAATGCGGTGGTTATATCCGAATTTCAATGAGTGACTGCCGACGAGCCAGGTGAGCGTCTCCTGGATGTCCCAGTTCAATGAGCCTCGTGTACCGTAAGCCTGTCCGCCGATTGTTCCATAGCCGAAGTCAATCTGCGGGAATTGATCTCTAGGGATGACCGCCGGTAGACCTAGCTTGTCTGGCCAATCTTTACCGGCGTTGATCGCGGCGAAGTCAAATGCCTGCCGCATCACTCCGACACGCAGGTTGTTCAATAACGTCGGGGAAAACGTGTGCGTATCGGAGATCATCGCATTGCGATTGATCTGATTGTCCACGCGGTCCTGGCCGACAGTTGGATCGGTAAAGATCGAATTGCCCGACGTTCCATGCTTGGCGTGCGTGTAGCGGAAGAAGATTGAATTGCGATCCGTGAATCGATGGTCCACGCGGAAATTCGACTGCGTCCAGTTCGTCTTGGTCAGGGCCTGATCTTCGAAATTCTGGCTCTGGGTGAACGCATTGATCGGCGTGCGATTCGGAAGCGGCCAGAAATCGAGGATTTCGCGCGTAATCGGGTCGAATCTTGACACCGGGATGATGTTACCGGGAAACTGGTCGCGGATTTGTCCCTGTCCACTCGGATTGGCTCGCGTCGTGCGGGGATCGTAGATGGGGATGAGTTGTCCCTGGGCGGTCCGGAAATTGCTGAAGTCGCCTTGCCGCCATTCCGCCAGCGGGACTGTCGAGATACGCGGGGTGCTCTGGCGAAGACGATACTCTTCGAGGTTCACGAAACCAAAGGTCCGGTTCTTGATAATGGGACCGCCGAGCGATCCGCCGAACTGGTTGTAACGAAGCGGCAGCTTGCGGGTAGCAAATGTGTTCCTCGCATCGAGTTTGTCGTTGCGCAAAAACTCGTACAGGGTACCGTGGAACTGGTTCGTGCCGGATTTCGTCACCAAGTTAATCGCACCGCCGGCGGTGAATCCGTACTCAGAGGACATCGTTCCGCTTTGAACCTTAAATTCTTCTACTGCATCGACAGCCGGAGGAACTCCAACCTCGCCCACATAGCTCAGGACGTTGTTATTGCCATCGAGCATCTGAGCGTTCATAGAGTTCGGACTGCCGTTGATACTCAGAGAAGAAATCTGTACGCCTCGATCGCCGAATCCGGAATTCGTCGGCCCGGCATTCGAGATGACGCCGGAATTGAGCAGCGTCAGCGCCAGCGCGTTGCGGCCGTTCAGAGGCAGATCCCGCACGCGTCGATTTTCGATGACGACACCCAGGGTTGCGCTACCGGTGTCAACCAGCGGCGCTTCTGCCTGGACCTCCACCGTCTCGGCGACCTGTCCGACGTCGAGAGTAATGTTGATCTGCGCGTTTTGCCCTACCTGGAGGCCGACTCCAGTCCGGACGGCCCGCTTGAAGCCATTGGCGCTAGCGGTGATGGTGTATTCTCCGACGGGTAAATTCGGAGCATTGTAGAAACCCGCGTCGTTCGAGGTGGTTTCAAAACCGGCATTGGTCGCGACGTTTCGAATCTCAATGGCAGCGCCAGGTACTACTGCATTCTGTGGATCGCTGATTGTGCCTGTGATCGTTCCGGTGGCTTGTTGCCCCCAACATGTTGCAGTTAAAAATAAAAAGGTAAGCGGACAAAAAAGACGTGTAAAACCCTGAGCGGACATACGGAGACCCCTGTTTCGTGGCGCGTTCCGACACGGAACTGCAACCTGACATCTGAAATCCTCAATAGGAGGTACGGTCAGTGTATTAAGATCGGGACGCAGATGT
>DASQLD010000529.1:0-15173 GCA_035630195.1 Bryobacteraceae bacterium | reverse complement strand
TCAAATAGTGCGTCTCAGGAACGGTTAGCAAGATCGGGTGGTCCTGGGCCTGGGCGCGGCGCTCCAGGATACGCAGGGTCTTCCCAGTATCGAGTGACGCTTCGGCGAGAACTTCCAACAACATCGCCTCACTGAAATGATGCGAGCAGGAGCAGGTAATCAGGACGCCTCCGGGATCCAGCAATCGCAGCGCTCGTTGATTGATCTCCTTGTACCCGCGCATCGCGCCGTCAATGCCCTGTCTCGATTTCGTAAAGGCCGGGGGATCGAGAACAACCGTATCGAATTTCCGCTTCGATCCTGAATATCCGGTTAACAGGTCGAAAACGTCAGCCTCTTTGAACGTGACATTCGAGATGCTGTTGAGGTCGCGGTTGGCTTCGGCCGACCGGATGGCATGCTCGGAACTATCGATCCCTTCTACACTGTCGCAGGTTCGCGCGAGATGAAGTGCAAAACCGCCCGTGGAAGTGAAGCAATCGAGCGCATTACCGCGCGCATATCGTGCAGCCGCCAGGTAGTTTTCCCGCTGATCGAGATAGACCCCTGTTTTCTGCCCCTGGACCAGGTCCGCGTGCCATGCAAGTCCGTTCATCTTTACGTCGACACGAACGGGAACGTCGCCGGAAACGATCTTCGTCTCGATGGGTAGTTCTTCGCGCGTACGCACGGCGACGTCGTTGCGCGCGATGATGCCTTTCGGCGCAACTAACTCTTCGAGGCAGGAGACGATGTCGGGCGCAATCCGATCCATGCCCTGGTTCAGGGTCTGCATGGAAAGATAGTCTCCGTAGCGATCCACGATTAGCGCAGGAAGCCGGTCGCCTTCCGAATAAACGAGGCGACAGGCGTTGGAATCGGACACCAAACGTTCGCGAAGTTCAATTGCGGCGCGGAGGCGGTTAGCGAGGAAGGAGGAATTAATCTCTTCTGACTTCGTTGAAAGCAGACGAAGGGTGATTTGTGAAGAGGAGCTATAGTGGGCTGTCCCGAGGATTCGATTTTTGAAGTCGAGAACTTGAACGGCTTCACCCGCCTCGGCGCCCCCGCGATCGACGATGTCGCTTGCGAATATCCACGGGTGGCCCGAGGCGATGCGATCAGCTGCTTTGCGGTTTACCTTGACCGACCGCATTAGACGGCTGCCAGCCGCCCGCGCATCGAGGTCAGTTTTGCGACCCGCTCCTCCGTTGGAGGGTGTGTGGAGAAGAGCTTCATCAACGCCGAACCAGTGAAAGGCTTGATGATGAACATGTGAGCCGTTGCGGCTTCCGCGTGCATTGGAATGCGTTGAGACCAGCCCTCGAGCTTTTGTAATCCACTAATCAAACCATCCGGAGTGCCACAATACTTGGCCGCAGTGGCGTCGGCGGAGAATTCTCGGGTGCGCGAAATTGCCATCTGAATCACAGTCGCCGCGATCGGGGCCAAGATCATCATGAACAGGCCGCCAATCGGGTTCGAATCTTCATCATCATGCCGGCCGCCGAAGAACATCGACATGTGAGCAAAGTAAGTGATAGCAGCGCCGATTGTTGCCGCGACAGAACTAGTAAGAATGTCGCGATTCTTGATGTGTCCAAGCTCGTGCGCGAGTACTCCTTTGACTTCTTGATCGTTCATCAGTTCCAGCAAGCCGGCTGTGAAAGCGACTGAGGAATGGCTCGGATTACGACCGGTCGCGAATGCGTTCGGAGAGTGCTCTGGAATAACCCAGAGCCTTGGAACCGGAATTTCCATTCGCCGGCAAAGCTCCTGAACCATCGGATACACGCGGTTATAAATCTGAGTATTTTCCGTTGGCGTAAGCGGTTGGGCGCGATACATCGAGAGCGCCATCTTCTCTGAGAAGAAGTAGCTGAAGAAGTTCATGCCAATCGCGAGCATCAATCCTATGAGCAGTCCGTTCGACCCGCCGAACATCTGCCCCATCAATAGCAGCATGCCGCTGAGCCCGCCCAGCAGCGCCGCCGTTCTCAACCCATTTGCTTTCATTTTTCCTGTTTCTCCCAAAAGGCGGCGGGGCGATCTCGCGACCGCCCGCCTTCATCATTTGGATGTCTGTTCGACCGTTTTAGTTATTGTTGATTTCGACGCGGACCGTCCGTGGCTTCGCCACTTCTTTCTTCGGAAGCGTAATGCTCAGCACACCATTCTTGTAATCCGCGCGAACCTTCTCAGTATCAACAGTATCGGGCAACGTAAACGTCCGTGCGAAGGAGCCGTAACTCCGCTCAATCCGATGATACGCCTTGCTATCCGCCAAGTTCTCGAACTTCCGCTCTCCCTTGACGGTCAGGGTGTGATTTTCTAAGCGGATGTCGACATCCTTCAACTCGACTTCCGGTACATCCATTTTCAAGATCAGGTCGTTCTCGGTCTCGAGGATGTCAACGGCCGGTGTCCAGGGGCGCGAATTGGGTTCGGTAAGAAACCTGTTCAGAGTGTCTTGAATCTGGCGGAAACCAGGCATATCGTCGACGTCATTGAATGGTCCGTATTTGAGTAAAGGCATAAAGTTCATCTCCTAACTTGACTCTATTGAGATTATAAAATCTGCGTCTGGGACTGTCAAGACTATTTTATAACGGCCACTTCCGCTACGATTTTTTCCAGCAGTCCTACCCCTTCGGCAAGTGCAGTGACACTGATTCGCTCATCATTTCCGTGTGCCCGTGCCTCGTTCCCGGGACGCAGAAAGACCGGAACACCATAGACCGCCATACCTTTAGCTCGGAGAAAAGCCCCGTCGGTGGCCCCGCGCGCCATGAACGGTACAACCAACTTCTTGCCATCCACCGCAGTGAAAACCCGTTCCATCGCTTTGTATAGATCGGTTGTCAGCGAACTCGGCTCCGTTGCTGGCATTTGCTGGCCAGGTTCGGGGTGTATGTCGACCAGCGGATCGTTAATGATCGTTCGCAGTCGCTTATAGACCTCTTCTTTCGTCTCGTTCGGCAGCCGACGGATGTCGATCTGGGCCTCGGCCTCATTTGGAATTACGTTAACCTTCATACCCGCTCGTAACATCGTTGGTGAGATTGTGGTTCGCAGTGAAGCTCCGAGTTCGTCATCGCGCTCGCCGATCTGATTTGCCGCTTCGGGCGTCGTGCTCGCATCTTCGAGTTTCCCGAGGAGCGGCCGCAGCCACGCGTATTCGTCAAGATTCGCCAACTCCCGGAAGTATCGCCGCGTGGTCGTGTTTAGCCGGACCGGCTGATCGGCGTTTACTAGATTTGCAATTGCCTGGGCAAGATGGGCCACAGCGTTATCCTTGCGCGGCAGAGATCCGTGACCCGCAGTTCCTTTGGCCACCAAAATCACGCGCGTCGGTATTTTCTCCGACGTCTGCACCTGGAAGACTCGGACTTTGTCCGTTGTCATGCGCTGTCCGCCACCTTCATTCAGCGCGAACTCTGCGTCAATCTTGTCCCAGGCGTTACGGATCAGCCACTGAATCCCGGTTGAACCCGCCTCCTCATCCGCCTCGCTTAGCAGAATCAAGTCGCGATTTAGGCGGGCTCCGATCCTTTTCAGTTCCACCAGAACTGCCATCTCGGCAGCCAAGAGCCCTTTCGTGTCCACTGCGCCTCGGCCGTAGATAAAACCACCCTCGACAATTCCTTCGAAGGCGGGTACGGTCCAAAGCTTCGGGTCCACGGGAACGACATCGCTGTGTGCCATTAGTAGCAGCGGCCGCTTGTTGGCGCCCCCTTTCAAGCGACAGACGACATTCTTCCGCGCCGGATCTTCTCCGAGGATCTCGCAGGGAAGTCCTTCCTTCGTCAGTTCGCGATTGATGTATTCGGCGACGATCGTCTCGTTTCCTGGTGGGTTCGAAGTATCGAATCGTATGAGATCAATAAGGTAGCGCTGTGTGCGAGATTCCAGCGTTTCCTGCGCGAAGACGGTGTGACAGAACAAGGTGGGACACAACAAAAAGATGACGAGCGCCCGAATGGTCATGCCGTCTATTTTAGAGAGGTTCGTTTAGCGCCTTTCGATGCGAAATCGAGGTTCCAACGGTACATGCGGAACTCACACTTGTCGCGGATGAGGTCGACGATTGTAAATGCATTCGATTCAAGTGCCTTCAAGCCCTCGACAATTCGAGGTTCGATGCCACGAGTGGAGGTGTTTCTCGCGCGGACGAAGGCCAGGCTCTCGGTGCGGTCGAGGCCAAAGCGGCGCCTCGGCAATGTAAAAACGTCCCGATGTGAAACTTTGAAGAGTACAAGCAACGGAACTGCTCGAACGATAAGCGATGCGCTGCGATAGCTGTTTACGATAAATCATGATGGCAGCGGTGATAGGATCATCGATGCCATACAGTCGTGAGAAATATTGAACAAAACTGGCGCCGAAGTTCAACACGGCGCGATGCGTTATGCGGACTTGCGGGGTTTTTGGCGGGCTCCTCCCGTTTGCTCGGTCAGCAGGATACGTTTCGGGATCATAGTCGTGTGCCCGGAATGGACGAGCTGATTACTGCATTCGATTTCGAGCCGGTCGCTTACGCAAAAATCCCGCGCGACGCCTACGACTACACGGCGCAAGGCGTCGACGGTGAATTCACGCTTCGCCGGAATCGCGAAGCCTTCGATTGGGTAACGATTGTGCCGAAGAGTGTTGTGGACGTCTCGTCGATTCAGACCGCGACCGAAGTGCTGGGAACGAAACTCGCGTTCCCAATCATGATTGCTCCGACAGCGGGACAGGCGCAGCTTCATCCTCAGGGTGAACTGGCGATGAATCAAGGAGCTACGGCTGCGTCGGAGACTCCGATGATTGTGAGCAATAACGCCAGTTTTCCGCTCGATAAAATCGTGGCCGCGGGAAAGGGCCCGATTTGGTTCCAGCTCTATCCCAGGCAGCAGTTAGATGCGAGTCGTGAACTCGTCGAGGGCGCGCAGGCAGCAGGAGCGCGCGCGATAGTAGTGACGGTGGACCAGCAGGCGTCATATTACGAACGTCAGTTACACAATCGCCGCCTTGTAACCGCCAGTTCCGCCTCCCGGCGCACAAGCACTCGTGGCCAACCGACAACACAAAGCAATCCTTACCGAATCCTCGACACACGACTTTGGTACGACTGGACATTCATCGATCAGATTCGGCCGTTCGTGAAAGTGCCAATGTTGATCAAGGGTGTTGTCACTCCGGAAGACGCGAAGTTATGCATGGAGCATGGGTTGGACGGTGTCGTGGTTTCTAATCATGGCGGACGGTCGCTCGACTATGGTCCTGCGACGCTGGAGGTGCTGCCGGAGATCACTGACGTCGTGAAAGGGCGTATTCCCGTAATTATCGATAGCGGGTTCCGGCGGGGAAGCGATGTTTTCAAGGCCCTAGCGCTTGGGGCCAAAGCAGTGTGTTTGGGCCGCGTGCCTCGATGGGGCCTGGCCGCCTATGGAGCCCCAGGAGTCCAACGTGTACTCGAGATCCTGCAAAGCGAGTTGACGATGACGATGGCGCAGGCGGGCAGGCCAACACTTAAGTCGATCGATCGCATTGCAGTTCGGACGGATTTCCCATGAAATTGACGAGGCGTACTGTCTTGAGTATGGGGATATCCGCGCCGGCAGTGCTTCCGGGGCAGGAACTCATTGGCGAGCCGCGCGGAAGAATCGCGCCTCTCGCCGAATTGGTCAATGCATTTGAAGTCCAAGCGATGGCGCGCCGGAAGTTACCTGACAACGTGTATGCAATTATTGCCGGGACAGATCGCAGAGCACTGGAGCGAATCACATTCCGGCCGCGACTGATGGTTAACGTCACCCAACTAGATCTGACGACGGAACTGCTTGGCGAGAAAATGTTCGCGCCTATTTTGGTTGCTCCGATCGCCAATCAACAGGCGTTTCATCCTGAAGGTGAGCTCGCGACCGCCCGCGGAGCCTCGGCGGCGAAGACCGCTCTTGTCATTAGTAGTCAGTCGAGCAGGCAATTGTCGGAGATCGTTGCGGAAGCGAAGTCGTCTTCCGTGTGGTATCAGCTCTATCCAGACGCAGATATAAAGGTCACGATCGACGCCGCGCAGAAAGCTGTCGACGTAGGATGCAAGGTGGTTTGTCTAACGGTAGGCGCTCCTTATCGAACAAATACGGGTTCCGCCCGCTTGCAGGCCATCGGGAATCTGAAGATGGCGTGGCCTCTAGTCCAGGATATGAAGCGAAGTGTGAAAGCGCCGCTGGTCCTGAAGGGGATCATGAGTCCGGATGAGGCTCGCTCGGCTGTAGAAAGCGGCGTGCAGGCGATCGTAGTTTCGAATCATGGCGGGATGTATACAAGCGGGTTCGCCGATCCGATTGAGATGCTTCCGTCCGTGACGGAGGCGGTGAACGGGAAGATTCCTGTCTTGATAGACGGAAGCTTCCGGCGAGGGACGGATATCTTGAAGGCGCTTGCATTGGGCGCCCGAGCCGTGTTGATAGGAAGGCCTGCGATGTGGGGTCTTGCGGCTTACGGTTCCGACGGGGTCAAGGCCGTTCTCGAGATGCTTCAGAGTGAACTTGGTCGAAACATGGCCATGTGCGGCAAACCGAATGTTGCGGCAGTCAGCCGGGAGCTGGTGCGGGTTCATCGGCGGTAGTTGTGCGCTTCTGGCTTTCCCGTGAAACGCCGATACCGATTCGCGAGCAACTCAGCGCTCAGTTACTCCTGGGTATCCTGAGCCGTCGACTTGCGCCGGGTGAGCGGCTGCCCAGCGTGAGAGATCTCGCCAGGCGGCTCCATATTCATGCGAATACCGTCAGCGCTGTTTACCAGGATCTTGCAGCGAGGGGCTGGGTATCACAAAAACACGGAAGCGGTGTCTTTGTTTGCGCTGGTCGTTTCGGGGAGACAGAGAGCAGCGTCGAACAATTTGTACGAGGCTGTATCGATGAAGGTGTTGCGCGGGGGTTCACGCGTGAGGCCCTGCTCGATTCCTTTGCAGCCATCCGACGAAATGCTGTGACTCACAAGTTCGTCGTGATCGATCCAGACATCGAGTTTGCTCGCATTGTGGCGGCGGAGATCAGGGAGGCGGTGGGCTCTTCCGTGCCTTTCTTTTCTGCCGACAACATGCTCGGAATCGAAGGTGAACTTGATACTGACACCTGTGTATTGGTGAGTTCTGCTCACGCTTCGCGGATTGCCGAGTCACTTTTCCTCAGAAACTTTCGATGCATCGAACTGAAGGCGATGCAGGATGTCGTGGCTGGCCAAATGAGGCCCGCGTCTCACGCTCTTATCGGGGTAGCCTCCCGCTCCGAATCGATTCTGCGGTGGTCATCCACCCTTCTGTCCGCGCTGGGATTTGCGCCTGATGTCGTTGTGCAGCGTGATGCGCGACAGCCAAACTGGCGGGACGGCCTTGCTGCTTGCGATATTGTTGCGACAGACGTAATTACCTCCGCCGAGCTACCGGAAAATATCCGGCCAGTAGTGTTTCGTATCGTCTCAGAAAGCTTCCTGAAAGACCTTCGACGTGTGACAGCAGAGCAAGTGTCCTAAGTGGCAGCATTATCGAAGCGCTTTCGCCTGAGAATGCAGGCATGGACAAAATGGTCATTCTTTTGCTCGTGTTGATGATTCTGCCGCAGGCAAGTCGTGCTGAGATTGTGCTGGTTAAGAGCATCACCCAATCTGATGCGGTCATTCTGTTCAACGATAAAAAGTTCGTGAACAAGCCGGTAGAATTGGTTTCCATCGATGGGAAGGTCACGGTCGGGAAACTGCGTGGCACTGCGAACTCGTCCCTTCTAGTGAAGAACACTCCATCTGTGCCGATCTGCAGTGTGCGGTTGGTGAGGATCTCCGAAAAAACGGCCAGTCGCTTAAGACTCGGAGTCGCTATTTTCGGAGGGGTCGTTGCTGGTTCGCTGGTTGGCGGCCCGGTTGCGCTTGCCATTGCCTTCGCTGGAGCCGAGACCGCGGGTTTAGCTACTTATGCTACCTTCCCGGTCATCGGTGGAATCATTGGCTCGAAGCTCGCGCGAAAGCGGAAAGATTCCATATTCATACTTGATCGAGATTCAAATCCAATACATTGCGCGGGAGCACAAGGCGTAAACGAAGTGCCTGCTTCAGCGTCAAAATAACTTTAACGGACTCCGTGAACATGATAGGGAACGTAGTATCGGGGATCTTCGTCGCGAGTGACGAGCGAGAAACCGGTTCCTTTAAGAAAGTCGCGCACGAATGGCAGCGTTCGAAATTGATCTCCTTCTCCCCGATCCGCCCGGAAGTCATGGGCAGCTATGCAGGCGAACCGAGTTCTTTGAAGCGCCCCAACACAGCCAGGAAGGGCCGCGCGCTCAGCTCCCTCAATATTCATCTTCATGAAGTCGATACGATCTATTTTGTGCTGAGCGGCGATGTCATCGAAACGCAGTCCTTGCACCGCATAACTCGTCGGCGTGGGAGCGCCTGAGCGTACGTAGTTCGATTCCCATACAGGCATGCTCTCGATTTGCAGCGACGCCCGTGTGTCGACGCAAGCCCGATTCACAGTCGTCACGTTATCGAGCTTATTTAACTGGCAAAGCGTTACCAGCGCTGCATAGGAGACCGGGTGGGGCTCGATGGCCCAAACGCGTCCTCTCGGTCCGACAGCATGGGAGAACGCGAACACGTCCTCTCCACGGCCAGCGCCGATGTCGACGATCGTGTCCCCGGGTTCCGGCTTGTAGAGGTGAAACCAATAGTCTGTAGCGTCTCGAAGAAACTTGTCGGAGCGTGTGAGCCATTTTGGCCAGGCTCTATCGTCGTGGTTGAGATACTCCGGGTCCGGAAAGTAGTTGGATCCGACGCGCCTGATCCACATGTCATCCAGAAGAAGTACTTCCAAGTCCACACCAGGATTAGCCGCGCGCGCGGCCGACGTTTCTACGGGATCCTGTCTTAAAGGCATCACGTCTTCCCGAGTGTTGCACAGCGCTCCCTTCAGGCTTAGTCAGCTAATGCAAACGCGACAAGCTTGGTATCCAACTTCACCCCCGGAACATCATGCCCGCCCGCTGCAATCGCGACCATGCTGCGGCCTTTTTCAGTTTTGTATATCAGTGGTGTTGCACGCGCGCTAGTCGGGAGCTTCGCCTTCCACAACTCACGGCCATCCTTGGCGTCGAATGCTCGGAAATAACCGTCTATTGTCGCGCCGATGAAGACAATGCCGGTATCCGTTGTGCTGGGCCCCCCCAAATTCACGGCACCTTTTGCCGGGCCGATCTCACCAAGCGGTACGCGCCAAGAAATCTTGCCTGAATCAGGATGGACCGCAACCAACTCGCCCCACGGCGCCTTGATACAAGGAGTACCCGATGGCGAAAGGAAGAAGTGTCGAGACATCGAGAACGAAGTTCCGTCCTGCTCGGTTGTTTCCCGATCGGGGTGCGCTTTCCGGGCTTCGGCAAACTCCGCTCTCGGAATAAGCCTGACAACGGCTGGAAAACGGTTGACGGGGGCAATCAGCAGCCGGTTCACAGGATCCCATGCGGCTCCGCCCCAATGTAGCCCACCTACATTCCCCGGCACGATCAAGCTCCCCTGCAGAGAAGGTGGTGTGAAGATGCCGTCGTTTCGTAACGAACGGAACGTTGCGCGGCATGCTTCCAGGTCTGCAGGTGTCGCTCCCCAGAGATCCTCCTCGCGGATCGAGTGCGGGACAAGACTCGGAGGAAGTGTGGGAAACGGCTGCGTAGGAGAAGCTTTTTCCCCGGGAATGTCACTTGCGGGGACCGGCTTCTCATCGATTCGAAATATGGGTTCGCCAGTTAAACGATTGAACAAAAACAAGTGGCCGGTCTTGGAACCAGCGGCGACAGCCGGTCCACCTTTACTGGGGAAGAGTACTGGCGGTGACGCGACATCATAGTCCCACAAATCGTGGTGGACCGTTTGAAAGTGCCAGGCAACCTTGCCGCTGTCGGCTCTTAACGCAACGATCGAATTGGCATACAGGTTATCTCCTGCGCGTAAACCGCCGAAGTAATCGGGACTAGCGCTTCCAGTTGGCAGATAGACGAGTCCATTCTGAGAGTCGACGACGATCCGGGACCAGGTATTCGCTCCGCCCACCGGCGAGTCCTCTGGCAGGGGATGAAATGTCCATCGAACCGCACCGGTTGCAGCATCGAACGCGCGTACCTCTCCCGAAGCCATGCGAAGCCGGCTGTTATCCGCGACGGCAGAGCCGACAATGACAATGTCTTTGTAGATAGCAGGCGGCGATGTTAGGCCATACTCACCGGTGTATTTCGGTTTTGACCTCAGTCCGATGGTGAGATCGATTTGACCGCCTGTCCCGAACCCTTTGCAGAGTGCCCCGTCTCGACGATTCAAACACACCAGGCGGGCATCGACGGTACCGACATACAAACGATCTTTATGCAATGTGAGGCCACGATTAGCGTAATCGCCATAGTTGCCATCCGGGTTGACCCGCAAGCTGACTTTCCAAATTTCCTTGCCGCTCTCCGCGTCGAGTGCGATCACCGAGCCGGCAGGTGTCGCCAAATAGAGTTTGCCGTCAGCGTAGACTGGCGTAGCCTCGAAACGTGGAGTTCTACGCCCTGCCCGAAGTGGGATGATCGAGTCGCCCGTATCGTATGTCCAAGCAACCTTTAGACGACTTACATTGGCGGCAGTGATCGGCTCAGAGGCTCGCAACGGTAGAGGACCGAGCATGAACAGTACGTAAACGATCGGTATCTGTCTCATGGGCAGGATACGGAATCATCGGAGCATTTGTTCGGGATATGTGAACCCATGGTACATGTGTATTCCTTTGAACGACGTCTCAGTGATTGATCTGTTCCTATTTTCATCCAAGAAATTGCTTTGATAAGTGAAGGGCCGTTGTTGTAGCTGCATTCTGTTACTGCCCGTGCACTTTTGCGCATTCAATGCGTGCTGGTCGTCGCTCTAGCTGCCGCTTCTCGCTTCTATGCTGAGCCGAAAGCCGGTCTCGAAAGAATAGCGATCGACATGTGGCCTTAAGTGGCTTGTGGTGTGCAAGGAAAGAATGGTGGAGAGACGTCCTATGCACGGCAAGCAGAGCGTCTCGAGTCATGGGCCAATGATGTCGCCAATACCGCGCTTGCCGCGCAGGTCCTTTTTCGAATGAGAACCACTCCCACAGCAGGACGGCAGCGAAATCGTTACTGCGCGTGGTGCCCTACATTCTCAACACGTTGAGAAAAGCCCGGTAGAGGGGCCTCTCCATTACGGACATTACAGGGACACAGACGCAACGCAAGCTCTCGACGAGTCCAGGGCGTCGAGTGGGTAAAGTAGAACCGCGAGATTAAAACCAAGGTGCTCAAGACCCACAATGACGGGAAGCGGAGGAGTATCTCTGGGGACGGCAAGCCGATGAGACAGCAGACCTATGGTCTGTTGTGCTCGGGGCAAATCCCTGACGACCCGATATGTCCGCGATGCCTGCCTCGCAATCCGAGCTCTGATTCTGAGCCGCTGAGTGCGGTGATAAAGTCTTAGTGCTATGCGCAGCAGAATCGCCGGTTTGTGTGTGTCCGCCGTCGTTTTCGCATCTGCCTCAATGGCGCAAAACTTCGGCGAAATTACAGGAACAGTGACGGATCAATCCAACGCAATCATGGTCGGTTCCGTCATAACAATTACCAGTACAACCACGAATCAGACGCGTCGAGTTACGACCAATGAGAACGGCGCTTACAGCGCTCCCTATCTCGTTCCCGGTGTCTACAATGTTGTTGCTACCAACACGGGATTCAAGTCGGCCAGCCGGCCGGACGTCAATCTTCAGGTTGGGATGGTGGCTCGTATCAATTTCGTTCTGGAAGTGGGTGATGCAACGCAGCAGGTCGAAGTTACTGCAGGGGCGCCGTTGCTATCCACGGAGAGTACCGCGCTCGGAACGGTGATTGAGAATCGCCGAATCGTTGAATTGCCGCTCAATGGGCGCAATTATCTCCAGTTGGTCGCCCTGAGTCCCAACGTGACAACTGAAGGTGGCGCCGGCGGGTCAGGTGGTTTACAAGGCGGTGAGCGTAGCCGCACGTCACTATCGATCGCGGGCCAGCGGCTCGAGTTCAACCGCTACACTCTCGATGGTATTGAGAATACCGATGTGAATTTCAATTCGTACGTCATCCAACCCTCCATCGACGCCGTTCAAGAGTTTAAGGTGCAGACGGGCGTGTACTCTGCGGAGTTTGGGCGAGCGACCTCGCAAATCAGCGCGACAACAAAGTCAGGCGCCAACCAGTTCCATGGCACCGCTTTCGAGTTCCTGCGGAACAACGTCTTCGACGCGAAAGAATGGCGACAGGATGGTCTCCAGAACCCGTTTCGACGAAACCAATTCGGCTTTACATTCGGTGGTCGTTTGATACGAGACCGGCTATTCTTCATGTCAAACTTCGAAGCTTTGCGGGACCAGAAGACAATTCAACAGACCGCCAGCGTGCCGACGCTCGCCATGCGCAATGGCGATTTCTCCGGGCAGGAACGCGCCATCTACGATCCGCTGACTCGTGTTTACACTACCAGCGATCAGGGAGTGGTACGTGCAGTGTCAGCGACACAGTTTCCGAACAATGTCATTCCCCGCAGCCGCATGAATCCGATCGCCATCAAGCTGCTTGAGTTCTACCCAGAGCCGGCTGTGCCGGGAAACAGTATACTCCGCAACTACTTGCGCAACGTCAGTCGTCCTATCTCGGCAGAACAATTCAATCAGCGCATCGACTGGACGGAAAGTTCCACGTCGAACTGGTTCGGGCGCTACAGCTGGGGCGATGAATACGTCGGCGATTCTCCGGCGTTTGAGACCGTTGCCGGTCGGGTGGAAACAAAGGTACAGCAAGCGGTTTTGTCGAATACGCGAGTGTTCGGCGCCACGAAAGTCAATGAAGCTCGATTCGGTTGGAATAACTTCGACAATGATCGTCTGGGGCACTTCGCCGGGATTCGTAATGTCGCAAGCGAACTCGGAATCATTGGCCTTACACCAGCGAACCCGGAATCTTGGGGTGTGCCTGCGATCGGGCTGGGAAACGGACTGAACAGCTTCGGTGGGGGTGAGCCCTTCGTCACACGAAATCACACTTTCCAATTTCTGGACAACTTCTCCTGGATCAACGGACGGCACACAATCAAGATCGGCGGAGAGTTTCGCCGAGATCGTTATAACCAGCTTGGAAATCAGAAGGCGCCCGGAGAGTTTCTGCATAGCGGCCGAGCCACATTTGATCCGGCCAATCGCAACGCAACCGGACATGCATACGCTGACTTTCTGATTGGAGAAGTTTCTGAGGCTGCGCGCGCGTTGCAAGTCGCCAACGGCATGCTTCGCGCCAGTTCCTACTACGCCTACATTCAAGATGACTGGAAGATCACGCCGCGTCTGACTTTGAATCTTGGTCTGCGCTATGAAAACACGCGGCCCTGGAAGGACAAGTATCGCGGCATCATGAACGTTCAAATGTTCGATCCCGGCGTTGGAGCGAATGGACTTCTTCCAGCCTCCGAGACGAAAGTTCCCATCCTCACGCGGCCGGGAAGCGGCGATTTCTATGAAGGCTTGGCATTCCGATTTCATGATGGGATTCCGATCCAGGCGGGCGATCAGTTCATCGGCAGGTCGCTAGTTAATCCGGACAATAATGATCTCGCGCCAAGGCTTGGTGTCGCCTACAGTCCGACTGACAGGTGGACTTTCCGCACTGGTTTTGGCATGTTCTATACGAAAGATAGCGGCAACGTCGTTTTCGATATGACTCGCAATCTGGCAGGCCGTGGACTTTTCAACTCTGACGAAGAAATACGCAATTCCAACATCAGCGATCCCTGGGCATCGCAGCGTTCGTCGTCTACTTGTACTGGGTGGAGCGGAACCTGTCTTGGGCCGCCACAGATTCTCGGCAACATTGTGGGACGACGCACACCGTACGTCATGCAATGGCTTTTCAATATTCAGCGGCAACTGACCGACGACATAGCCGTCGAAATCGGCTATATGGGCAACGGCGGACGAAAACTCGAACGCTTTCGGACTTACAATCAGGCAGTCCTGAAGACAGGACCCGACGATTCGCGTTCGATTGCTCAGCGGTCGCCGTGGCCCGCATACGGGCGAATTCAGCAAGTCGATGGAAGCGTAAATTCGAACTATCACGCGCTCAGCGCCAAGATTCAGCAGAGATTCTCTCGTGGGCTGAGCTACATGGTGGCATACACCTATTCGAAAGCGATCGATGGAGGAAGCGCGCTCCGTACCAATAGTGGTGACCGCTTATGGCCGATTAATAGCTATGATCTCCGGCACGAGCGAGGTCGTTCGCAATTCCATGTTGGCCAACGATTCGTGAGTTCTGCTCTCTATGAACTGCCGTGGGGGCGAGGGAATTCAGGCGTGCTCGACCGATTCATAGGAGGCTGGCAGGTCGGTGGGATCTTGACATTGTCGGGCGGAACACCGGTCAATGTCGGAGCAATCGGGGACAGCTTTGCTGTCGGTGGCCTTGGCAATACGATTCATGCCACCGGTATCAGTCCGATTCCGGAGAGTCAGACAGTCGATCAGTTTTGGAACGTCGCGGCGTTCAACGCAAACGATCCCAGCCTTAGCTATCTAGCCGGAAATGCCGGCAGCCGTGTCCTGACCACACCAGGACTTCTTCAATTGGATGGCTCGTTGACAAAGAACATCGCGATCGTTGAAGGGCATTCCCTGCAATTCCGATGGGAAGCGTTTAATGCGACCAATCATCCGAATTGGAATGCACCCTCGACGGATGCTCGCAACGCAGCCACATTCGGCCGGATCGTTTCGGCCCGAACTATGCGCGAAATGCAATTGGCTCTGAAATATATCTTCTAAACCAACGGGCAGGAGCCATGGAGATTGGTGTCCTTACGGCAAGGTTCCACCAAAAGCTATGCGGGCAATACAAAAGCTATCGTCCTAGGTCGCTCGCTTTGTGTTCGTTTGGGCGCGGCTCAGTGTCGAGTTTTTATAGCTAGCTCCGAGAGGTTCCGGCAGCCGCAAACTCCGAAGCGCGGGGGGCGTACTTTGGTCGTACGAGAAAGACATAGGCTGCTATCCCACTCATGAGAATGAAGAGAATCGCTATCATCGGCGCTTCGTAGCTTCCGGTTAGCGCGATGAGACGGCCCGTGACGATTGGCGCGACGATTCCGGA
>DASQLD010000528.1:0-7220 GCA_035630195.1 Bryobacteraceae bacterium | reverse complement strand
GATTACCGCCAGGCATATGACCGCGTCAAATCCGGCGAGTTCGGCGCCATCAAGATGGTACGCGCCGCCTGGATCGGCGGGGGACTTCCCTTGCGTAGCGGGCACGCTGCGAACGAAGAGAAGGTACGCAACTGGCTCTACTATCGCGAGCACTCTGGCGACATTATCGTCGAACAGAACTGCCACAATCTGGACGTCGTGAACTGGTTCGTGGGCAATCATCCGGTGAAGGCAAGCGGCTATGGAGCACGTGCCGTTCGCAAAGAACCGGGCAATATCATGGACAGCCTCGGTGTGACCTATGAGTTCGCGGACGGAATGGTATTCAGTTTTTCCGCCAGCCAGTTCACTGCCGGTGGCTACACAGATATCGGAGAAGTGTTCCTTTGCGAGAAGGGCACGGTGCGGACCACAAGACGCGGATACGAAGTCTATAACAAGGCCCAGCGCGGCGCGCCGCCGGAGATCGTGCAGACCGATTCTTCGAAAGCCGACATAACCTTGGACGCGGTCAACGCGTTTGTCGAAGGCGCCAGGACCGGAAAGCTCGAGAACGCAGCATTCTACGCGGTGGAGAGTACGCTGACCGCGATACTCGGCCGGGAAGCAATCTATTCCGGTAAGCCTATGACTTGGTCGGACCTTAAGGTCTGAATACCTAAACCATAAACATGCCGCCGTTGATCTCTATGGTTTGACCATGGACATAACGGCTGGCGTCTGAACAGAGGAATAGAATCACGTCGGAGACGTCTTCGTTGGTGCTGAGACGTCCCGCAGGCGTCATCGCCACGACGCTGTTCAGAATCTCTCGGGTCGAGTGCTTTTCGTGGAAATAGTTATCGACGGTGCCGGGACTCACGCCGTTCACGCGAATCCCGTGCGGCGCCAACTCCTTCGCCCAACCCTTTGTGAAAGACGAAACAGCGGCCTTGGCGGCTGAGTACATCGTGGCCCCTGGACCGCCTCCGTTACGAGCAGCGATGGAACTGACGTTGACGATAACGCCGCTCTTCTTCTCGATCATGCCGGGCGCGATTGCCTGCGTGAGGAACCACATGCTCTTCGTGTTCAGATTGAACACTACGTCATAGATCTCTTCCGTCGATTCCAGTAGCTTTGCCCGCTGTACAAGATGGCCGGCATTGTTGATTAGGATGTCGAAAGAGTGGTCCTTCACATCACGGATCAAACTTTTTATGCCCTCCGTATGTCCCAGATCTGCCTGGCAGAGTCGGACGTTCGTCCCTAAAGATCGAACCTTTGCGGCTGTCTCGTCCGCCCCTTCCTGAAATGAGTTGTAGTGCAGGACGATGTCGCTTGCTCCTGCCTCCGCAATCGCGAGCGCCGCCGCCGCCCCGATTCCGCGCGAGGCTCCCGTTATCAAAACCGACTTACCAACCAGTTGTTTGGACACTATTCTTTTTTATCACCTCAGAAAATTCCTCCCCTAGTACTGGGCCTTGCTTAACTTGACGGCTGCCCTACAATAGATGAACCATGTGTGGAATTGTAGGGTATATCGGTAGCCGGAACGCTGTTCCAATCATCCTCGACGGTTTGCGCCGCTTAGAATATCGCGGGTACGACTCGGCTGGTATCGCCGTGGTGGACGGGCAGTCTGAACTTGTGATCCGACGCGCCTCGGGAAAGCTACGGAATCTGGAGGAAGTGGTTCGTACTAACCCATTAGATGGGCACTACGGGATAGGCCATACACGATGGGCGACACATGGGCGTCCGACGGAAGAAAATGCGCATCCCCATCGGGACTGCAAAGGACAAATCGTTGTCGTTCACAACGGAATTGTCGAAAATTACCTCTCGCTTAAACAGCAGTTACAGAGCGAAGGACATCAGTTTAAAACAGAAACGGATACCGAAGTAATAGCTCATTTGATCGAAAAGTACTATCAGGGTAATCTCGAAGCCGCTGTCCGATGCGCTGTGAAGCAGTTGAGAGGCGTCTTTGCGCTGGGTGTGATCAGCAAGTCGGAGCCGAACAAAATCGTCGGCGCGCGCTCGGGACCACCGGCGGTTGTAGGAATAGGAGACAACGAGTACTTCCTCGCATCCGACGTCCCGGCGATTCTTAGCCACACTCGCGACATGTTCTTCCTGTCCGATGGAGATATGGCCATCCTGACCCGGGAAGGCGTTCGGCTGACAGATTTTGACGGACGGCCGATCAAGCGCCAGGTCTCGCACATTCTCTGGGACCCGATCATGGCGGAGAAGGGCGGCTACAAGCATTTCATGCTCAAAGAGATCTTTGAGCAGCCCCGCGCTGTTCGCGATACTCTCCTTGGCCGTGTGGGTCAGGAAACCGGCCGCGTGTTTCTGGACGAGATGGATATCTCGCCCAAGCAGTTCAAAGAGTTTACGTCGATCAAGATCATCGCCTGCGGCACAAGCTGGCATGCGGCTCTTGCGGGCAAGTTCATGATCGAGAAACTGGCGCGCATTCCGGTGGAGGTCGATTATGGTAGCGAGTTCCGCTACCGGGACCCGATCATCCCGCCGAATACGTTAACGGTGGTTATCTCTCAGTCGGGAGAGACCGCGGATACGCTGGCAGCGCAGCGCGAATCGAAGCAAAAGGGATCGAAAACAGTCGCCATCTGCAACGTTGTCGGCTCGATGATTACGCGGGAGGCCGCAGGTACATTACTCACCCACGCGGGGCCGGAGATCGGCGTCGCCTCGACAAAGGCATTCACATCACAGTTGACGGCATTGTTCGTACTGGCGCTCTATCTGGCGCAGTCGCGTGAGACGATCAGCGAGGAGCAAAGTATCGAACTAGTTCAGGAGCTGACCAAGCTGCCCGGCAAGCTCGAACACATCCTGTCGCAGGATGACGGCCAGTATGAGGATCTTGTGCGGCTTCTTTCGCGCGCAACGGATTTCCTTTACCTGGGGCGGGGAATCCACTTCCCGATTGCTCTAGAAGGCGCCCTAAAGTTAAAGGAGATCTCCTATATCCATGCGGAAGGGTATCCGGCCGGTGAAATGAAGCACGGTCCGAACGCTCTGATCGACGAAAAACTTCCGGTAGTTGTGCTGGCGACGCGCGATCCAAACAGCGAAGAGAGCAGAGTTCGCTATGAGAAGACGCTTTCCAACATACAGGAAGTGAAGGCTCGCAGCGGTATTGTGATCGCCGTCGTTTGTGAGGGCGATGAAGAAGAAGTGAGCAAGAGCGCGGACCATGTCATCGTCATTCCCTCGACGAATGAGCTCTTGTTACCGCTGCTCGAGATCGTTCCCTTGCAGTTGCTGGCGTATCACATCGCCGTGCGGCTCGGATGCGACGTCGATCAGCCGCGGAACCTCGCCAAGAGCGTTACGGTGGAATGATTCAACAGAACACGCGAATCGATGTTGCCACGCGCGGCAAAGGGTTGTACGAGATTACGAACAAGGTAGAGCGATGGCTCGACTCATGCGGTATCAAAGCAGGCTTGTTGACGGTCTTTATTCAACATACATCTGCGTCCTTAACGATTCAAGAGAACGCGGATCGGGACGTCATCGCGGACCTGAACGATTTCTTCGGCCGGATTGCGCCCGAAGATAATCGTCTTTACCGGCACACGATTGAAGGTCCGGACGATATGCCGGCTCATATCCGATCCGCCCTGACGGCTACTCAGCTTTCGATTCCGATTGTGGACTCCCGCATGGTCCTCGGTACATGGCAGGGATTGTATGTGTTCGAGCACAGGGCCTTGGCGCATCAACGTCATGTCGTGCTGCATGCAATTGGCGAATAGCTTCCGCTAAGATTGAAAACGAGGAGATACAAAGGCGATGGGCTTTACGCGAAGAGATTTTCTGGCTACAGCATCGGCGCTGTCTGCCGCCGGTATACTCGAGGCCAAAGATGAGCGCACCGGGATGCCTGTACGCGTGCTGGGCAAGACCGGGCAGAAAGTTTCTGTTCTCGCCTTCGGCTCTGGTAGCCGCTGGCTCGCTTATAAGGATGAAGACAAAGCTCTCGCCGCGATGACGAAGGCGCTTGATCTTGGAATCAACTACATCGATACCGCATATGCCTACGGCAACGGTCAAAGCGAGACTTGGGCGGGAAAGCTGATGCCCGAGCGGCGTAAGCAAGTCTTCCTCGCCACAAAGGTAAGCGTTCGAACCGGTGATGAGGCCAAGCGCAGCATCGAGGGAAGCCTTAAGCGGCTGAATACGGATAAGCTCGATCTGCTGCATATCCATAACCTCCTTGGTGAGGAAGATCTTGCCAATATCGAGAAGCCCGGCAATGTCCTCGATGTGATTCGGAAGATGAAGGAAGAGAAAGTAACTCGCTTCATCGGCATCACCAGCCACACAGATCCGGCAGTTCTCAAGGCTGCGCTGGAACGTCATGATTTCGACTGCACCCAGATGGCATTGAACGCCGCGAAGGCGGGAATGGCGAAGGGCATCAGCGCCTACGGCGAGAAACATGAAGTCAGTTTCGAATCACTCGCGCTACCAGTTGCGATGCGAAAGAAGATGGGCATCATCGCAATGAAGATCTTCGCGCAGGACCAGTTGAAGGCGCCTGCCAAAGATTTGATCCGCTACTCGATGTCATTGCCTGTTACAGCGTGTGTACTCGGCATGCCGAAGGTAGAATTCATCGAAGAGAACATCGCAGTAGCCAAGTCTTTCAAGATGATGAATCACGACGAAATGCAGCGTATTTCCGGGGAACTGGTTCCGGCGCACAAGGCTGCAATCGACGCGTTCTTTGCCGATCATATTGACGCCTGACGGGCGCGCCTCTTATTCGTGCGAGTCATAATTCCTGGCGGTAGCGGCCAGATCGGCGCCATTGTGGCTAGACATTTTCATAGCCACGGTCACGATGTTACTGTTCTCACTCGCAATCCTATAAGGGTTCCTTGGAAGGCGGTCCATTGGGCGGGATACGAACGGGGGACATGGGTCTCTACGCTCGATGGCGCGGACCTGGTCATCAATCTTGCCGGGCGTAACGTCAATTGCCGTTATAACCAGGCGAATCGTCTCGCGATCAAGCGCTCGCGTGTAGAGACGACGCGACTGATCGGCGAAGCTATTGCGGCATCTTCTCATCCGCCCAAGATCTGGATGAACGCCAGCACAGCGACCATCTATCGGCACGCGCTGGACCGGCCAATGGATGAAGCCCAGGGAGAAATCGGTGGATCGGAGCCGGGTATTCCTGAGACTTGGCGTTTCAGTATCGACGTCGCAACAAGTTGGGAACGAACGTTCTTCGAGACAGCGACACCAGGCACGCGGAAGATTGCGCTTCGCAGCGCCTTAACGCTGAGTCCCGACCGGGGTGGCATCTTTGATGTATTGAGCGGCTTAGTTCGCGTAGGTTTGGGCGGTATGTCGGGTTCCGGAGAGCAGTTTGTTTCGTGATTCACTTCATCGATTTTCTACGCGCCATCAATTTTCTTCTTGCTCATGAAGAACTTGATGGCCCGGTCAATCTGGCATCTCCCAATCCTCTTCCGAATTGCGATTTTATGCGCCGGTTGCGGGAAGCCTGCGGTGTCCGTGTTGGGTTACCAGCCACACAATGGATGCTCGAGTTAGGCGCGATGGTTCTTCGGATGGAAACCGAGTTGGTGCTGAAAAGCAGGCGCGTCATACCAACCCGCCTCGTCCCAGCCGGCTTTGCTTTCACTTTTCCTGACTGGGCTCCGGCTGCTGCGGACTTGGTCGAGGGATTTCGCGCTGGCGGCCGTCAAAGTTCAATTGCATCGGCATAGCAAGTTCAACTCTTTCGGCGGCGAAGACGTCGAGCAATCGTAGAAGAATCTCCTCCTGCCTGAGCAGAAATTCATCGTAGTCCGGTGTCAGGACATAAGAGAAGATCTCGATATCGAGGGATTGACTTCCGATCGCCAATAACCGAACGCGAGGTGTGCGCTCGATGTGGGGATTGTCCAGCAGGAGTTGACGCAACCTCGGTAAGAGAGAGTGCAACTTCTGCGGCGCCGTGTCACGCCGTAATTGCAAGATCGGCCGAAACGACATCTTGTCTCGCTTGCCGAAGTTTTCGATCTGCATGCCGGAGAATTCGCCGTTAGGGACCGTCACAATGGTTCGATCGAGACTTCGAATGCGTGTGGATCGTAAACCTATATCTTCAACCGTTCCGACTTTGTCACCGTATTTGCAGAAATCCCCAACCAGGACCGGCTTATCACTCGTGATAGCAAGTCCTCCAAACAAGTTCTCGAGCGTCTTCTGAGCCGCGAGCGCAACAGCGACACCACCAACACCCAATCCAGCCAGCAGCGCTGTCGTGTCATACCCCCAACTGCTTATGGTCGCTAGTATTGCGATGCAAACAACGAATACTTTAATCGTCCGCCGTGTCAGCGGCATGATCGAGGCCACTGTGGTCTTTTGTCGTCCCGACATGGCGGCGACAAGCTTTGTGGTGATCACGTCGACGAGCCTGACCAACACCCACGCTATCGACAGATAGATGATGCCTGTGAGAAGCCTCCCAAGATACATGCGAAGCAGGTAGGATGGCGCTATCCACACAAGCCCGGCGCGAAAGGCCGCCAAGGCGAAAAGGAGCTGCAAGGGGCGACGTAAAGCTTCGATGAGACGATCATCCAAAGCAGAATGCGTGCGGCGAACAAGCGGGTTCAACGATCGAATCAAAATGCGAGCCAGCACGTGTCCAAATGCCGTCGCCACCAGCGTGAGGATGAGAATCGCGAGCCACTGCCACAGTGGCGTATCGAACACAGTGGTATGCAACAACCAATGAGGAAGAAATGATTCGAGCCACGTAGTATCGATATCGGCGTGGAGAATCGGTATCAGACTGACCGTGCTTGCGGCAACGAGCCAGACTTCGCCTACCTCAGGAAGTCGAACGCGTTCGAGGAGGAGGTCGACGTTCCGATCGCCTTGTCTTACTATGCCGATTAATTCCAAGTTGGGTTCAAGGCCATCCGTCAGGTCACCTTCGGTAGCGCTGCTAATCTTGCTCAGATCCTGGGCGAGTTTGCGGTCGAGCACTCGCTTCAGTTCCTGAGCAAGTTCCTCGGGCGAAGTGGATCTTCGATGGTCCTTGCGGATATTAAGAAACGATGCGGCGCGGCGGTAGTCACCTCCGCCGGACGCTTCGAGAAAACCTAGCAGCGTACCTCGTGGAGTGTCGCGAATGTCCTTTGGCTGAGAGTCCGAAGGCTGCTGGGCAA
>DASQLD010000527.1:0-14762 GCA_035630195.1 Bryobacteraceae bacterium | reverse complement strand
ATTTGGAGGTGGCCTGCCTTACTGATCGTTCCGGGCGGACTGCTTCTTGGTGTGGTCAGGCTGTTGGCCGCTACCGGACTTCACTCAATCATGTGGCGCCTTCACCAGCCTCTGCGAGGCTACTATTATTGGCGCGGTGTTCAGTCTGCGCTTGGAACCCTGGCCGCTTGGGAAAGGTTGGCGCAGGATGCTCCCCTCGAGCCGAGGAGCGTTCGCGAAGTCGACTTTGACATTCTTCGGGATCTGCCGCGGGTCGAGGAACTGATCGGAAAGAGTCGAGTCGATTCGGTGCGGCTTTGGTACGATGGCGATCCAGTGGGACGAATACCACCTTGGGCCGGCGCTGAGCCACTGACCGCGGAACACGTGCGTAACCTGCTGGTTCAACGATTTAAAGGTGTGTTGCTCAGCGCGCTTACGCGTCAGCAAGCGATAACAGCGAGCATGGTGAACAGTGCTGCGCCAGACAGTGGACTCCAGCCGGAATCGACGTTACAGGCAGATGAATAGCGCCGCCAACCCGGATACCCTTCGCCGCCTTGGGCAACTCTGGGACGTAGTTGTCATTCTCGTTCAGCGTGACATGAAGCTTCGCTATAAACGTTCAGCGCTGGGTCTTGCCTGGTCCATGTTGAATCCGTTGCTGCAATTCGGAGTCTTTTATTTGGTATTTCGCTTCATTCTGCCCGTGGGGCGTGAAAACTACGGGTTATTCCTATTTATCGGGCTGCTCGCCTGGGGTTGGTTTCAGACTTCACTGCAGATCGGATGTTCCGCAATCGTTGATCACGCATCACTGGTACGTCAGCCTGGATTCGCGCCGGCCACGCTGCCACTCGCGACTGTGCTCTCGAGTCTGCTTCATTTCCTGATTGCCCTACCGATTGTGTTTGCCGCAACAGCGATCGCCGGCAAGTTGTCTGCCGCGCTGATATTGTGGCTCCCCATTGTTGTACTCGTCCAGTTCCTTCTCACGCTGAGCATCGTATACGCAGTCGCCGCACTCCATGTATCCTTTCGGGACGTCCAGTATTTGCTATCCATCTTCCTGCTGCTTGGCTTCTATCTTTCTCCCGTTCTGTATTCGGCAAACGACGTGCCCGCGCGATTCCGCTGGCTTTATGACATCAACCCACTGGTTCCCCTACTCGAGAGTTATCACGGTATGGTGGGGGCGGGCCAGATGCCGAGCCTTGCGCCATTGCTGCTTGTCGGTGTTGGATCCTGCGTGGCTCTTGCCATCACGCACCGTTCGTTCCTGAAAGCAAGCCGGTGGTTTGTTGAGGAAATTGGAGCATGATCGCTGTCGAAGTCGTGAACCTCGGAAAGCAGTATCGGCGGTATGACTCTGAACGCCCGTGGACTCTTCATGAATTCCTCACGATGGGTTTCCTCCGCCACCGCGTTGTGGAACAAACGTGGGGCTTGCGAAGGGTGAGTTTTGAAATTGAAGAGGGACACGCCCTGGGTGTTGTTGGACGGAATGGCGCGGGCAAGTCTACTTTACTGCGCCTGCTCAGCAAGGTCCTGATCCCGGACGAAGGAACCGTCAACGTTCGCGGGCGGCTAGGCGGCCTATTGGAACTCACGGCCGGTTTCCACCCTGACCTGACGGGTCGTGAGAACGCCATTATCGGGGGCGTCCTGCGCGGTTTGACACGCAGCAGCGTGCGGCAGAACCTTGACTCGATCGTCGCGTTCGCCGAACTCGAGGACACAATAGACCGGCCGTTGCGTACTTACAGCAGCGGCATGCAGATGCGTCTTGCTTTCTCCGTTGCCATTCATTCCCGCCCCGATGTACTGCTTGTAGATGAAGTACTGGCGGTAGGCGATCTCGCATTTCAGCGGAAGTGCCTAGACAGAATTCGCGAATTGAGAAGTGGCGGATGCAGCATCGTCCTGGTTTCACACGATCCCGTTCTTGTCGAGAACATGTGTGACAGCGCGCTCTGGCTGTCAAAAGGTGAAGTTGTAGAGGTGGGTCCGGCGCCAAACGTCATTCAGAAATATACAGCCGCCGTCAACGCCCTCCCAGCTTCAAGGTCCGGCGAGAGCGTGTCCGTTACAACGCAGGGGGTCGTGTTGCATACCGGTAAGAACCGCTTCGGCGCTCTGGATATCGAAATCTCGGACGTCAGGATCTGCACCTCTTCAGACGCATCGGGCGTGAACCTTGCGCCTGGCGACTCACTGACAGTCGCTCTTAAGTATGCGGTTCACAGAAACATTTCTGTGGCCTTGTTCTCCGTGACGGTGATCCACGATGACGGCAGAGTGTGTTTCGCAACCAAAACAGAGCAGCCCGTTTCGAAAGCGTCTCCCGATGCAAACGCAGGGTGCATTACCGTGCGTTGGCACGACATACACCTGGAGCCCGGCGTCTATTTCGTTGAGGTTGGTGTTTATGACAAGAACTGGACTTACGCTTACGACTATCACGCGCGGAGCTATCCGCTGGTTGTGCGGGCTAATCCATTGAGCCGATATCATACCCTGGGAATTGGCAGAGAGTTTACCGCCGGACACGAGTGGTTGCTCGACGCGGGGGAAGCAGCCCACGGGCAGAGGTAGAGAAGACTCATAATGACTCAGAAGGACGCTCCAGAGGGTTTCAGGGCGACTATTCGAGGAGTACTGGCGCGATTCAGCGAGGGTTTCCCACCCGGTCACTTCTACTCGCCGATACCTTCGCTCAGCTCCGTGTTCAAACGCGAAGCGAAGATCTTCGACATGCCTCCGGAGATCCCGGGCGTCGACCTCAATGTTGACTACCAAGTCGAAGTTCTGAGCGCGCTTAGCGATCTTTGCGCAGATCAGCCATTCATAGCCGAAGGGCCGTCCCCAACAAGGTTTCAATCACCGAATGACAACTTTTCCGCCGGTGAAGCATGCGTTTATTACGGTCTGCTCCGTTATTGGCGGCCACGGCGAGTCATCGAGATCGGCTCGGGTTATTCGACACTGGTCCTGCTGGATACGTTGGATCGGTCTGACATGCACACGACCGAATGCCTCGCGATCGAGCCATATCCCGATCTGTTGCGCAAACTTCTTCGGCCCGACGACGTGGGCCGCGTTCAGATTCTGGAGCAGGAGTTGCAGGATGTTCCGCTGGATGTATTTGCGAAGCTGGAACCGAACGATGTGCTGTTCATTGATTCCACACACGTTGCGAAAACAGGCAGTGACGTGAATACAATATTCTTCCACGTGCTGCCGTATCTTGCTGTGGGTGTCTGCGTTCACATTCACGACATCTACTATCCATTCGAATACCCGAAGGAGTGGGTACGCCAGGGCCGTGCTTGGAACGAAGCGTACATGCTTCGTGCCTTTCTACAATACAACCCCACCTTTCGTATTTGTTTTTTTAACTCTTATATGGCGGCATTTCATCGACACCTGCTGAAACAAAGCATGTACGCGTATGCTCTACAGCCAGGGTCGAGCCTTTGGCTCCGTAAAGTTTCCTGACATGCGTGTCTGGGTAGGTGATTTCGACCTGAATCGACAACAGCCTGTCTTTGGCGTCCATTCATACGCTGGTGCTCGTGTCCTTGTCCGCCGTGGTCCTGCTCCGCTAGGTTGGGTGTGGCTGCCAAACAGCAGTGGCGGCGATGCGTTCGCCGAACGTGCCGTGGTCGCCGCCGCCAAGTCTCAACTGGCGTGTCTGGACGCGCCGTCGCTGACCGACCCACCGCAGTGGCCGCACATCAGCGTAGTTGTATGCACGCGCGATCGACCGCTTGCCCTCCGGCGCTGCTTGGAATCTCTCCAGTTACTCGACTATCCACAATCCAGGCATGAAGTGATCGTCATAGACAACGCTTCCAGAGAGACTTCCACACGCGACCTCGCAATTGAGGCCGGGTTCAGGTGCGTTCGGGAGGAGAAGCCGGGGCTCGACAACGCGAGGAACTGCGGCGCGGCGAGCGCATCCTATGAGATCGTTGCCTACACCGATGATGATGTGCGTGTTGATTCCGGGTGGCTCAAAGGCATAGCACGGGGATTCGCGTATGGTGACTCGGTGTGTGTGACCGGCCTGATTTGTCCGCTCGAACTCGAAACCCGAGCGCAGCTACTCTTCGAACAATATGGCGGGATGGGCAAAGGCATGCAGCCGAAGTTGACCGTTCCTGAAAAACTGCACGTCTCGGCGATCTTGGCGGCGCACAACGTTGGCGTTGGCGCGAATATGGCGTACTTGCGAAACGCTGTTATGGAGATGGGCGGATTCGACCCGGATCTCGACGTAGGAACGCCCTCCGGTGGCGCAGGTGATCTCGATATGTTCCATCGTCTGCTTGCAACTGGCCATAGTGTACGGTACGAGCCTTCGGCTCTCGTCTGGCATCAACACCGGCGTTCAATGCCGGGGTTGCACATGCAAATCTACAACAATGGCCGTTCGTTTGGATGTTACCTATTGAAAGCAGCCGCTCGCCGCACTGCGGCACGGTCTGACGTTTTTCATTTCGCCTTACGGAACTGGATCGGTAGCTGGCTTCTCGGGTCTCTGTTCAGCCGGCGCCCTGGCCGGAATTTCTCTATCGTGGCGGCGGAGATTTGGGGCGCAATGCATGCGCCCTGGGCCTTTCTCACAACCTTTCACAAGTTACCTTGGTCGAGGTGGTCCGGACAGCGCTGAGGCGTTCTGACGTCCGTTGGACGCTGATTGCGCCCATTGTCCAGCACTATTCGGGGGGCGTCAGTGAGGTACGGGGTCGGCTGGCGTCACCCCGAGTCCCTTGAACGCCGCACGCAGTCGCGCTACCTGATCCGGTGTTGGGCTCAGACGCATTGCCGTCTCCAGTTCAGTTCTACCTTTCAGTTTGTCGCCTGCGCTCAGGTACGCCTGAGCGAGTTCTAATCGCAGACCGGCGCTTGACGGTTGCTTCAGTACCGAAGCCTCAAGGATACGGAGTGCCTGCACACTCAGGCCGTTTGCGCTGAACACACGCGCGATGCACGAGACGACGCCCGGATCATCTGAGTTCAGGCGGCTGAAACGTTGAGCAAGACTGAGCGCTTCTGTCCGGTCGCCGCCTGTTTCCAGGATGAGGCAAGCCAGCTTTGCGCCAGCAGAATGGTCTGGTTGTTCCCGGATGGCAACTTCAAGCAGACTCTTTGCCTCTGCCTTGTTGCCGCCGCTTGCCAGAATCAGATCAGCGCATCGAGTCAAAACTTCAGGATTTCTAGGAAAGGTTTGCGAAGCTGTTCGCGCTGCTGCAAGGGCGCCCGCGTTATCTCCCGAGCGTTGCAAGGCGGAGATTAACTCGAGCGATATTGACGGGTTCGCAGGACTTTGGGCTACAAGTTGCCTCAGTTCCGCGATCGCCGAATCATAATCGCCGGAGGCGATCACCGCGCGGGCGTGCGCCATTCTGATCTTAGGGTCGACCTTGCTCGCCGACATCACGGGGCGCAATATTTGTAGCGCCATCTCGGACCGGTCCTGCCCTGTGTACATCTCTGCGAGACTCAGTATCGATGGTAAGTATCCCATTCCGATGGCCCTCTTGAACCCAGACTCAGCCTCCTTGTGCCGGCCCTGCTGTACATCCAGCAGAGCGATGCTATGAATCACCTCCGGATCTTCGGGCCACTGCTTCTGCACAGCGCTCAAATCGCGCAGAGCTGCTGGGACTTGCCCCAACATGGTCATTGCAACACCTCGGGCAAGAAGCGCCTCAGCAGAACCTGGCTCAAGCGCCAGCGCTCGCTCCGCTGCGTCGCGCATCTTGACGAAATCCTGCTGTGATCGAAAAAACTGCGCCCGCGCGATGTGCGCATCGGCCGAGCCAGGAGCTAAAAACTCGGCCCGATCCAGAGCAGAACTTGCCTCACTTACTTTATTCTGCTTCTGAAAGGCCCGCGCCAGCGCAACTGGGATTCGAGAGTCCCTGGGGGCCTTACTCTCAAGACTTTTCAGTTCGGAAATCGCATTGTCTGTACCCTCCGGAAAATCCAGCTGGGCGAGCAGCGCCTGTCGCGCAATTTGTTGCTCAGCCGAGAGGGATAAAGACTCCCCGAAGCTTGAAAGGAGCTGATAGGCCTCTGCCGAGCGTCGTTGTCGAACGAGCAACTCGCATTCCTTAAGTAGATAGTCGAGCTTGCGGTTCGGCTGCTGTGCCTGCCCGGCGCGCAACGCTTGTCGCGCGCGGCTGTAATCACTCGAGCGCGCATAAAAGTCAGCTAACCGCTCATACCCATTCGAGAATCGTTCAGGAGCGCTCCGGATCGTCTCGAGCGTTCGTTCCACTTCGGGTTCCAGACCGGCGGTGCGATAAGTGCTGGCGAGCTCGAAAATCGCGCTGATATTCGTCGGATTCGCAGCGACTTTTCGGCGCAACATGTCGAGCGCCAGATCTAACTGGGTACTTTCCTTGTAATACCTCACCAGAGCGTCATAGACCTGGGTCGCCGCCGGTTGAGCAGCGAGATACGCATTCGCGACCGATTGCGCCTCCTGTACACGCCCGAGTTTCAGCAGGGCTGAGACCTTGTCCGCGGTGAGTTCAGCTGCATAGTGGGCGCTCGGCGCCGCCTGCAGAGCCGCCGTAAACAGTGTTGTGGCAGCGGCGTAGTCAGCTTTGAAGTATGCCACGTAGCCTTTTATTCTTTGACCTTGGGGAGAGCGGGGATCTAACTGGAGCATCTGAGCAGCGCGCTGCTCCATCTCCGCCACGTAACGTTGCCTCCACCTGACATCATTGTGACCGCGGTAGGACAGAAGGTACAGCTCGCTCAACTTCTCCAGGGCGTCCATGTTCGAGGGCTGTAGATCGACTGCCCTCACGAGATTACTTTCGAGCGACCTGCGCCCGAGTTCCCAGTCCAGAAGTCCCAGGCGGTAGTATACTTCACCGTTTCTGGGATTCAGTTGTGCGGCACGCTGGTACATCTTCGTAGCCTCGTCGTACTTACCCTCTTTCACCAACCGATTTGCATTCTCGACGGCTCGCATGGACTGAACATCGCTCCGAGTGCATCCCGAAGTCACGAGAAGGACGAGCGTAAGACACGAGTGACGACTCCTCACACGAGTATTCTACAAGCAAAGGCGCAAGGAAGGCCCCGCCGTGCCAGTGTATATTGGCAACGTGGAGCCAGGAACCGGGCAAGCAATCGGACGAGACTCGCCTGGAACAAATGGCAGATTGGCGAGTGGCAGAGCAGGCGACATGAGTAATTCGCTTCATCGCCGGATTTCCATGAATCTGGCGTGGATGCTCGCTATATTCTTCGCCGCGTGGGCTATGCGCGGCGCCACTGCCACTGATATTACCCTGAACGACCAAGCCCGGCATGCGCTCAATGGAGTGGCGCTATTCGACATTATGCGGGAAGGAGGGCTGTCTCGGCCCGTCGCATGGATGCGCGACTACTTCCTACACCTTCCGGCCTTGTCGATGCCTTATCACCCACCACTGTTCCCTGCAGTGGAAGCTCTTTTCTATGCTGCTTTTGGCGTCAATCCCGTGTCCGCGCGGCTTGCCGTCGCCGGATTCGTGGCCGGCGCGGTGCTGCTGTTTTTCCGTCAGGTTCGCACCCTCGGAGAAAACTCCTACGTGGCTGCAGCCTCTGTTCTAATCTTCTTCTCCTTGCCGATAACGCAGAGACTGAGCTCCGATGTAATGCTGGAGCTTCCCGCGTTGTTCTGGGTACTTGCTTCCACGGTCTTCATCGCGTCTGCAAGAACCGCGTGGAGTTTACGTGATGCAGTATTGGCAGGCTTGTTTGCTGGAGCAGCGATTTGGACGAAACAGACGATCTTCGTCGGATTAATTCCTGTTCTGCTCTTGGCGAGTAAACGTTTCCCTGGTCTACGCGCAGGAAAAGTGCTGGTTTTTTGCGCGATCTTCGGCACGTTCATCGCTGGATACGTACTGCTCTGCCTTGCGGCAGGTTTTTCAGGGATCAGCCAAAGCTGGGCTCCACTTAGCATACCGGATAGGGTGATAAGAGGAATTCAGTACTATGTTGGCGTCCTGCACCGCCAGCTTGGACGCGCATCCATCGGTTGGGTTCTGGCAGCAGCGGGTCTATTTTTCGCGGCGCTCCGTAAGCCCGCGCTGCGTAAAGCCATTCTGAGGGACGCCAGCGTTTTTTATCTCTGCTGGTTGGCTGCCTGTGTCGGCGTATTGCTAGCGATACCCGCTTTTGACGCACGATATCTGTGGTTCGCCTATCCAGCGTTCGTGGTGATGGCCGTGACCACGGTTCATGCGCTCATCGCTACGTATTCGGATCTGCTGAAGGCAAATGTAGCCGTGCTCGCAATGGCAACCGCTTTCTGCCTCTGGAATCTGCGAACGGAACCCTTACACGTGACCGGTCCGTCTGCTGCGGCAGCGATGAATGGCACGGGAGGACGTGTACTGTACTGCGGAGCTTCGAACGGCAGCTTTATCTTTGCGATAAGGATGCTCGACTCGCGAAGAACGACACACGTCATCCGAGCAGACAAAGTCGTCAAGTCTCTGAGGGAACTTGGGCTTGCCCATTTCGTACAAAAGTACGGGATCAACAACATTGTTGTTGAAGCCAACCAACACTCGTCGATCTGCAATGACTTCCGGCAACACGCGGCAAGCTTAAACGCACAGCGCGCACTGGTTCCGATTCGCTCGAATCTCTCGAGTATCAACGGCACTATCGAAATCTACCGGCTATCGGCCGCGACTCGTCCCGCCAAAGCATCGCTTGACCTCCCGATAGAATCCACCGGCCAAGCAATTCGGGGCGAGTTCTGAATCCTGGTGCGTGCCGATTTAGCTCCGCGTATACAGGGCTGCCTTCTCAAAGACGGGTAGTACTAGTGGATCGGGCGCACTAAGGTATTATACCTAGATGCCGACCTTGGTCACCGGAGGAGCGGGATTCATCGGGCGCCATCTCGTGAATCGTCTGCTCGCGATGAATGGGAATATCGTGCGAGCTTTCGACAATGAAAGTCGTGGAAAGTTCAACGGCGCCAGTAGTCAACGCCTCGAATGTATTCCCGGTGACATACGAATGGCCTCTGACCTGCGGCGAGCAATGCAGAGCTGCGATAGCGTTTTTCATCTCGCGGCGAACGCCACGGTTATGGGTTGTGAGCACCGGCCCTTCGATGCTCATGAAGTGAACGCAACCGGAACTCTTACGGTTTTGCGTATTGCAAAAGAGTTGGGTGTCCGACGAGTGGTCGTTGCATCATCCCGCGAAGTCTATGGTGAAGCTTCCGATCTACCGGTAAGCGAAAGCGCGCCGACGAAGCCGAAAAATGTGTACGGCACGACAAAGGCAGCAGCGGAAGCTCATTGTGCTCGGGCGTCTTCGGATTTGCAAGTTATCATCCTTCGCCTTTCTAATGTCTACGGGCCTGGGGATACTGACCGCGTAATTCCCCGATTCATTTGTGACGCAGAAAACAATCGACCTCTCACACTGTATGGGGGTAATCAAATCGTGGATTTTGTGTGGGTTAATTACGTTGTTGAAGCATTTGTGCGCGCTGGTTTGCACTCACGAGGTGTGGGTGCAGTAAACGTCGCCAGCGGCAAGGGCACCACGATACTCGAAGCCGCACGGCGAGTGATCCAGTTGTGCCATTCCGATTCGACACCACATATCATGGCCGCCCGGGAGGCCGAGGTGTCCAGATTCATTGCGGACGTAAGAAAAATGGAGCAGGAACTAGGAGTGGGGGTCCCTACTGATCCGTTGGAGGGACTGGCGGCCCTGTGCCGTCCAATAGCGCGGAGATTCTCCGAGTTGCCTGCGTCCCATGCTGAAACCGGAAGCTGATTGTACCAATTGTCCAATCAACGTCACATTACGGCTGCGACGCGGCCTCCTATTTCTGTCATCATACCGGTACGTAACGGAGCCGCGCACCTGCGCGCGTGTCTGCAGGCTCTTGCCCTCTCTACCAGCGATTTTGACTGCATCGTTGTGGACGACGCTTCGACGGATGATTCGGCCCAAATCGCGCAGGAGTCAGGTGCAGTTGTCCTCGCCACAGGCGATGTGCAAGGTCCAGCCGCGGCAAGGAATCTAGGCGCTTCTGCGGCCAGATCTGATCTGCTTCTTTTTCTTGACTCTGATGTCTGCGTCAAACCTGACACCCTCACTCGAGTCATAGCGCTTTTTGCAGCTGAGACGGATCTTTCGGCTGCATTCGGATCTTACGATGACACGCCAGTGAAAGAGGACTTCGTTTCGCAATATCGGAACCTAATGCACCATTTCATCCACCAGCGTTCCCGGACGGCCGCGCAGACATTCTGGAGCGGATTTGGCGCGATCCGCACCGCTGTGTTCAATGCCCACGGCGGCTTCGATACCTCCTTTAGCCGACCCGCGATCGAAGATATCGAGCTTGGTCACCGCCTCAGTCGCAGCGGGTGCAAAATCATTCTGGATCCTACTCTGCAGGTAAAGCATTTAAAAGAGTGGAGCTTTTATGGGATGCTTCGGACGGACGTCCTAGACCGTGCCATTCCCTGGACCGAGTTGATCCTTCGCAATTCGGAAATGCCCCACGACTTGAGCATCAGCATAAGTCAACGCATCAGCGTTGCACTTGCCTTTGTACTGTTCGGAATCGCCATCATATCTAGCGTTATGTACGCCAAGGTATTCATCGCCCCGCTCATCGGACTACTGTTCTTAATGTGCGCTCAGTATGAAGTGGAACTCACCGCGACGAGAAGACTGAAGGGCAGCTTAGCGACTGCGCTCCTGATCGTTTTCCTGGGGATTGCTTCATTTTGGTCTGACCAGCCCATCATCTTTGTAGTTTCTGTGCTTGCATTCCTGCTCCTTTTGTTACGCCGTCACTATTACTCGCCAGAGTTCCAGTCTCACAAATGGGTAGCAAAAGTCGCAGGCGGACTTCTTATCGCAGCGGTACTCTTCGTCGCAGCGCAACCTGGCGTTCACATCTTGAACGTGTTGCTGCTTGCGGGAGGGGGAATCTTGATCCTGCTAAATGCACGGTTTTATGCCCTGCTTGCGGCCAAGCGTGGAAGAACTTACGCGCTGGCTGCGATCCCGTTTCACCTCTTGTTCTTTCTTTACAGTGGAATCGCCTTCCTGGTTGCGGTATGTCGACACATATTTGTTGGCGTTGCACGTCATCTTTATTCTCGGACGTCTCGGCCCGAGTGCCGGCGTTCAGGCACTATAGGCTGAGTACTGCTCAAGCTCTGTAACTCCTCTTCGGAGATGATATCGCCAGATTCGTGGTACTCAGCATCAGCGTTTACTTGCCAAAGATCGTAACGACTACCTAGTATGTTTCGGGCTGCCAACATGCCCGTCAGCATGGAGTGATCCTGATTGTTGTATCGATGCATGCCGTTACGACCGACGAGCTGAAGATTACCAAAACGGTCAAGCCAGGTGCGGATCTCTCGAAGGCATTCTTGATAATCCCCATCATAAATCGGGTATGCCTTAGGGACGCGCAGGACGACGCCCTCTTGGACGTCTGAAGAACGCAGGAGATTGAGTTTCGACAGTTCCGAAGTGCCGAGCGCAACGAGTTCGGCATCGCCGGTCGACCACAGCGTTTCGTCCTCAAAGCAGAAGTATTCCAGTCCCAGGCAACTGGTACCCTGTACCGGGACCATCATTGGGCTCCAGTTCCCATAGTTTTGAATACGTCCGACAAGTACCTCGGGATCATGAACGTAGATCCAGTTATCGGGAAATAGATTGTCCCGTCCGCAGATCAGGCACACCGCCAGATAATCTCGATATCGGAGTCGCTCAGCAGCCTGCGTAACCGTCTTTGGAGGCGCCGGATGCAGGCGCTGGATCAGATCACGAATCGGCATGCTGCTAATGTAATGATCGCCCGTATAAACCTCATCGCCAGCCTCCACACCAGTAACCCGCGAGCCGTTGTGATGCACTCGTCGAACAGCCTTGCGCAGCAGGACCTGTGAACCGTGCTGTTGAATAATATCCGCGGTTCGCGACCACATCTGACCAGGACCCCTACGCGGATACAGAAACTGCTCTATTAAGCTCTTTGGCCGGCCGCCTGCGGCTCTCCCGCCCAACAACGTATTCGCAACCATCTTGCCAAGAGTCAAAGACTGTATCCGCTGGACCGCCCAATCGGCGCTGATCTCGTGGCATTTCATGCCCCAAACCTTCTCCGTATAAGTTCGGAAGAAAATATCAAAAAGTCGCGAACCAAACCTGTTGCTGACCCAGGATTCGAAGTCGGCCTCCGGCTGTCTCGGAAGCAGCCGTGAGCGTGCATAGCTGGCGGCACACCTCATCGTTTCCAGCATTCCTAAACCTGACAATGCGTTCAATGGCCGGAGAGGATAGTCGAAAAAACGGTTGCGATAGTAGATTCGCGACATCCTGGGCCTCGTCAGCAATTCCGGCCCAAGCACGTTACGCCACATCTTCTCAACCACACCAACCTTCGTAAAAAACCTGTGGCCGCCGATGTCGAATAGATAGCCGCGATGCGACATGGTCTTTGAAAGACCTCCCACTTGGTTGTCAGCCTCGAGCACAACGCTTTGGTGCCTATTCAACGCAAGTTCGTACGCCGCGGTCAGACCGGCGGGCCCCGCGCCGATAATAACTGCTCGCCTCGTCATGAACGTCCATCCGTGTGGCTGTCCGGTGTCGGCTCAAATGCAGACTGAGAAGGAAGTAAATTACTGATACACAGCAGCACTGACGCAAGCACGATCGATCCAGCCACTGTAAGCGACAGAAGGTCAACAGAGCCCCGAAGAGCAATGCCCGCTACCGCCGCAAGTATGAGAAAGCCGGAAAGAAGCAGGTGCGGCCAGAACAATAGCTTTCGTACAATGCGCGGACCTGATTTTATCGTTAAATCATACCCACCGCCGTTACCACGAGCTACGTCCCAGACTGCTTGAACGGTAAACGGCCACCTCGCAAAACGAAGGCACGCGGAACGCCAGTAGAGGCCCATGTGACCATACGGGCCGTGGTACAGATGGGGGTACAAACCTGTTGTTAACAATAGAACTAGGCTAACCATGAAGGAGGAACTAGTCAGGAAAGAGTTCAGAGAGGCAGGAACCCCGTAGATCAATCCTCCCACGAGTGCCACAAGAACGCAGAGGGCAACGATAACATCTTGCAGGTACGTTAGCCCTTGCAGAATGCCTACCGCTCGTACGCCTGTGGACATGTTGCTAGAGATCCGTGGAAAAATACGAAATTTAACATCCAGCAAGGATCTCGCCCACCTACGCTGTTGTTTGATATATGTCGCCCAGTCTTCCGGCGCGAGACCGCGTGCGAGAACGCGAGCTATGTATGACCCCTGCCAGTCTGACAACTTGTAAAGCAGTGTGAGAAGCAAATCGTCCGCGACATGTGGCGCCAGTCCTCCGATCTTTTCAAGAGCTGCCATCCTGTGGACATGGTGGGCTCCTATGACAGATGGGCTGCCGAAACGGTGGTACGCCCGTTGCGTGATCCAGTAGAAGTCACGGCCCTCTTCGTCGCATCCTTTGGCGATCAGCGAGGAATCAGCGTTGTAATAGTCTTGAGGCGACTGGACGTATGCCACCTTTGGATTCCGGAACTGCCCCAACGTAGCAGTAAGGAAATCCGAGTAAGGTACCTGATCCGGATCGATGCCGGCAAGAATGTCGTATCTCCGAAAACCTACCTCGTGAAGCCATGCATTATAATTGCCGTGTTTTGTCCCACGCTGAAACGCACCTGCGTACCGCTGATACTCCGCCCTATTTCTGCGGCTGAAGTGATATGCTCCCAGCCGTGTGCAGAGGTCGATGACGCGCTCATCATCACCCTCGTCCAACACCCAGGTGTCATGCGGGTACTCAAGCTTAGTCATGGCGAGCAACGTCCTTTCGAGCATGCTGAGGGACTCAGCTTGCGGAACGAATGTGGTCACGACTGCAACTCGCAAGTTTTGTTCAGGCGCGAGACTTACCGGCTCAGCTATAAGGAAAAGAAAACTCCAGCGGACCAGAGAGGCTGCAAGCAGGCCACCCACCCCTGCAGACAGGAACAATCCAATGAGGGGAGCCTCGATCGACGATCGCACTAGTCCGACCAGAACCCATAGGATTGCGGCCAGGCGAAGTAGAAACAGAGGCAGTATATACGGACGCCAACGGACTGGCGATGCTTGAGTACTCACCGACCGCTTCGCCGCCTCAGTGCTCGTAATCATGCATACTACGGGCCTATCTGGCGTGAACCCAGCGCCACCGTCTATCTTTCTGTGAGTTTACCACCCTTTGCACCCTTTCTGCCGAGTCATCGTGTCCAACCGGTGGTAACGCTGATATTAACGTACCACCGATTCGCGGATCCGAGCGATAGTGAACCCGCTCGGAAAATTAGGTTCGCAGATACGCTCGGCCATGTTCAAGTTTGGCGTTTCAAGATGTTGCGGATCTTGATGGCCGGGAAATCCGACTCTCCAAAAATTCATCCGGGTTCCAGCCACATCGCTTTTAGAATGTTTATGTCCACGACGTTGTCGATCGGAACCCTTGGTCCGTGGTGACTTGGCCATTCCATGGTCAGAAACGACAACGATTGCGATCTTGTCATGGGTTGGCAGGCTGGCAATACCATCAAGCATCGAACCGAGCACCTGGTCTGCGCTTGCCCCCTCAGGTGACACAAGTAGTTAAGACACTGTTCGCCGTTCGCTGAAAACTAATCGACCGGCAGGACGACTTTACAGCATACTCGGAAGCGGTTGGTGAAGCGGAGGCAGGCAA
>DASQLD010000526.1:0-15453 GCA_035630195.1 Bryobacteraceae bacterium | reverse complement strand
CTGAATGGCCGGAGTTCGCTCGCGTTTCGCTGGATCCAATAGGAACGGAAGTACGGGGTCTTGAGCAAGCCCGGCATGTTTAATGCTATGCGTACATCGCCGGGAGTAGTGGAAGCGGAGGCAATACTTGTATACCAGCGATCCTGAGCCAGGTGTGCGGTCTGCGACTTGGCGTGGAGGGCAAGCGCGTTCGCGACAAGCTCGCCGCGGGTCGCGAGGAATAGCAATCCGTCGACTGTGCCGAACGCGGCGACACGCTTGTTTGCGCCGGCGCGTACATAGTATGTGGTTCCGGCGGACTCACGACTTTCGTACGTCTTGCTTTGCGCAAAAGGCGTGCTGGCGAGAATGCGTGCTGACGGCATGCGAGTGACGTAGAGAAATTCCAGCTCGCCGATGTCATAGATCGCGATTGCCGATTGGCCCCCGGCAATCGAGTTCACCAGCGACATGTCCGGGGCGAATCCTGCTGCTTCGGCGAACTGCTCCTGCGCTTCGCCGAGCCGCATGAATAGTCGCGTGCGCGAGAAAACTTCATTGTTGGCGCTCGCAAGCCAGAGTTTCTTCTCCTGTGATGTGTTCCAGTCGCGCAGTAGGGCTGAAAGATCGCGAGCCTCGACATAGACAAGCGCTCCACTAGGAAAGACGGTGGAAAGGCTGTTTGGCGCAGGGTTGTTTTGGGCGATGACCCAGATGGTTGCTAGCGCCAGCGTTGTGACTATAATGCGCTTCTTCATACGCGAGGCCTCACTGGTTGGGTCTGATTGACTCCGTCGTGGACATGTGGCATGCGCTTTGTGTTCTCGCTTCGGCGTTGTAGTTCGGCGTCGATGGCTGCTATTTGCGCTTTGTCTTCCGCTAGGACGAAGAATTGGCGTGCCCGTTCTAATCCGCCGAGTTTGCGGTAGGCAATCGCCATGTCTCGACGAACTGTGACGGGCACACTTTCGCGGAGGACAGCGATGGCGTGCTCGAATTGATTTGCTTGATAGTGCTCACGGAATAGTTCGAGCTTAGGTTCAGGCGGCGCCGGATCGATTGCGATTGCGTCGCGAAATAAGCGAATGCGGGTGGCAGGATCGCTTGTCTGTGTGGCGGCTTTGAGGCGCGCGTGATGGTAGTACGGCTTCTCGACGGAAGCAGTGGTTGCGGACGCGAGAATATCGAGTTCTCCAGAGCCTAAGCCCGACCCGCTTGTCGGCGCGAGAGCCTTGGCGGCGGTTACGCGCGATGCGTAGCGCGCCTGATTGTCCGCGGCGAGTGTTCGTAGCGCCGCGGCATCGGATTTTGCGATCGCTACTTGGATGGCGGTGTCGTGATCCCAGGGTGCCGCTTTTGCCCGAGCTTCCCAGAATGCGAGCGCTTCAGTCTTCCTGTTGAAGCGCGCGAGCAACTCTGCGGCCAGTGTTAATGTTTCGAACGGCTCGCCCGTTACAAGGGTCATTCGACGCAGCAGAACAACCGCCCCGGTGACATCATTCGATTCGAGTCTTACTTCTGCGAGCCCGAGAAAGTTCGAAGGGTCTAAGTTATTGCGATCTAGCTCTCGTGTGTAGAGTACTTCCAGAAGACCGCGAGCCGATGCGGCATCACCGGCCAGCCGGAGATTCGCTGCGGCCTGCTTCAACTGTTCGGATTCGATGTCATCGCGTTTGAGAATTGCATCGAGTTGACCGGTCGCGGCCGCGATCTGGATTTCGATCGGGATCAGGCCACTGCCAGCCATTCCGTCACGAAGATCCGGTGGGAGAGCTTCGATCGATGCGGATGCCTTCGCATATTGCTTGGACGCTACGAGCGAGCGGAGATATCGGAGTTCATACTCCTGTAGACGCCAACGCGCATCATTACGATCATCCCCTGCACGGCGTTCGGCTTCACGGCGCGCAAGTTCGAGGAGCTTGGCATAAAGTATCTCGCGTTCGGCGACGCCGACGATTTCCTCGTCCGCAATGGAAGCAAGGAACTGGCTCGGTTCCACGGCGGCGCCGCTGAGATCGGAGATCCATTGTGCGGCTGCCGTGGGGCTTGGCGACGCCTTCCAGATGGCGGCTAAGAGGGGTTCGAATCGATACGTGCCGTTGCGGCGGATGTAAGTCCGAAGAAGCTTATCGATCTCTGGACGCAAGGTAGGTCCTGCTCGTTCGATCGTGTTTGATACGCCCGCCCAGAACGTCTCCGGAACGCGCCGGTTCTGAATCTCGTTCCAGAGACGCAGCGCTTGCCGCCAATGCTCCTGAGCTTCCGCTGCTTTGTTCTGAGACGCATAGATCTCAGCCATTCGGTTGTGCGTTTCGGCGGAATTCGGGTCTAGCTGGAGAGCCCGGGTGTATTCCTCGAGTGCTTTAGCGGGTTCTTTGGAATTGCTGTAGTGGTTGCCCAGATTGATGAAGGAGGCGGCGGATGCGGGACGGCCTTCCAGTTCGGATGCGAGGAAGTCTTCCGAGCCCGTGAACTCACCGAAACGGGCTCCGTAATAGAACCACACATCTCCGTAGAGCTGCTGGGCGCGGTCCGGCTTCGCGGTTATCTGCTCACCTATCGTTCGTGGTCCCAAAGCCTCGTTGAAGGCGGCTGTAATGGCAGGGTCGCGGCCGTTGAAGTAGACGCCCGTCAAAGCAGTGTAGGCTCGGCCCCACACGGGTTGATGTTTGGCAGCCCTGGTAGAAATGATGCGAAGAGCCAGGGCCGGATCTTCGACACGATAGGCGAGATTAATGACGGAATCGCGAAGCGCGCTGTTGCTGACGCCGCCAGCCTGAGCGAAACGGTCAGGCGCGACTTCGTAAAGCAGTTCCGCGTAACGATTCGGGTCCGGTACATTGCCGACTTGGAACAGCAACTGACGAGCACGCAGCTCCGCGGTGGGATTGGCTGCGAGACCCCAATCATTTGCGGCCTGGATCATCAACTGGTCCCGCTGTTCGTTCGCGGGCAGAGCTTTCCAATACCCCTCCAACTGCCCGGCTAGCTCGGCGTACCGCAAGCGCTGCTGCTGGATCTGGATTAACTGCTGTCCTTCGGCGGCCAAGGCGAGATTCGCGTCTGCGCTGATTCGAGCATGTAGATCGCGAACTGCGACGTCCTGCAATCCGGCAGCAAGCGCGAATCTGGACTTACTCTCGAGTGGGAGTTTCAGGAGCCAGTCTCCGAACGTGGTTTTCTCTTCGGGCGTGAAGAAGTCGCGAACGACTTGTGCGGCTGCGTAAACCTCTTCGTGTGAGGTCAAGTTAGTGTATTGCCGAAGCCGTGTGGCGATGCGGGCGCTAAGGGCGACGCCGGCTTCGGGATCGAGCTTCCGTCCATCAGCCGCGTACTGTTGCGCTTCCTGCAACCATCCCCATTGCTCCAGCTTGTCCGCGATCTCGAAGTAGGCTTCGGCTTTTGCGGCTTTTCCTTCAATAAATGCAGTGCGCATCGCCGTGATCGCCTCCGTTTTCTGGCCGAGACGCGCACGATTCTCGGCGACCTTTACCATTATTTGTGGTTCTTTGTACAGCAGATCGTAAAGCTTTGTGTACGAAGCTGCTGCTTCCTGAAATCGCAGGAGCCGCTCTTCGAGAGTTGCGCGAGAGGCAAGCAAATCGGAACGATCGGGGCGAATTCCTAGAGCTTTCGTATAGTTTTCGATTGCAGCAGGAAGATTCTCGAGCGCTGTTTGCGATCGTGCCAAAACCATGGGCCAGCGCGGATCGCGAGGCGAGTCGGCGACTGCATTTGAATAAAACGCGGTAAGCCGATTCTCGACGCTGTATTTCCGCGCATACCTTGCGGCCTCGGAGACGAGCGCTTCATCCTCGGGGAATTTACCGATGATCGCAATGTATTCGTCAACGGCCGCGGTGTGCTCCTTCATGCGAGTCAGCACGGGGATGAGACCACGTCTGAGAGCGCTTTGTTGATCAGGCGCCTTCGCCAGTTTGAGACGATCCGCGTAGAAGGCACGGAGTCCTTGGTCGTCGCCAGCGCGGCCGTATGTTTCGGCAACAGCTGCGACCACGTCCGAAGCAAGGGGCTCAGCTGTAAGCAAAGGTTGCAGTAGACCACGCGCGCGCTGGTAATCTCCTGCCTCTGTTGCTTTGCGACCCGCTTCCAAAGTGAAGCTGCGCTTGAAGGCCGGGTTCGACCGCGTGGCGGCCTGCTCGAGCGTATCGATGGCGCGCTTGCGGTCGCCCGTTCGCCAATAAAAATCAACCGTTGATCGAACTACACCCGCGATGTTCGTGTTCTCCTTCGAGACGGTCTCGACTATCTGGCGGGCGACGCCGAGGTCCTTACGATTTTCGGCCAGACGGGCAAGCACGAGCCGCAAGCGAGTTCGTTCTACAGGATCGGAAGTGAGACTAGCTTGCCGAGTGAGGACCTGCTCGCGGATTTGTGACAATCCATTGCGTTCAGCGACCTGCTCGATGCGCGCGAGCAGATCGAAGTTGGTGGTCGCTGCAGTTGTCGAGGAGAGTAAAGCTGCAATGTCGTCTCGGCGGTTCTGTTCCTCGAGCAGCGCGACACGAAGGTTCCAGCCACTCAGCGTTGGGTTTGGCCGATCAGCGAGCGAACGTGTCTGGGATTCTATGGCGTCTCGATGCGCGGGACGTGCTGCCAGACGCATCAATCTGCGTCGGGCTGGAGATTCAGGTTCGGCTTGTGCGGCATTGACGTACTCGGTGATGGCTCTCGGATAATCGCGCTTGTTCTCAAAGATGGCCCCCGATTCGTATGCGAGAGCAGTCGGATTGCGTAAGCGCCGGCGAGCAGCCTCGATGATTCGCAAGGAGTCGTCGTAGAGGTAATAGTCCCAGTAGACCGTAGCGGCTTCCCGATAGCCGTCTACACGGCCCGGCTCGATGTCAGGCAGACGATTCCAGAATGGGCGGGATTTGCCGAACTGTTCCCGATCGGCGTAGATGTCACCAACGAGGGTGAGAGCTTGCAGATTGCGTGGTTCACTCCGCGTGAGACGTTCCGCTATGTTCGCGGCAGCTTCGGTTTGTCCAAGTGATCGTAAGAGTGAGGATGCTGTCGTGTTGATCTCGCGATGGGCTGGATAGTTTGTGGCGATTGCCTGCATGGTCGGAGCTGCGTTCTCGTAATGCGACCGCCAGATCTCGGCTCCCGCGATGAGTTCTTTTGCTGCGCGATCTTCTAGTGTTTGGGAAGCGATCTCGGCATCGAGCTGTCCAGTGGCCGACAGGCGCTCAAAGAAGCGGGACCGCAATTCGGGATCGTGATACCAGTGTTGACGCAACAGGGCCATGTATGCGTTTGTGTCTTCAGTTCCTTTTCTTGTGTAGGTTGTCAGGAGATTCTTGACGAACACGAGGTCGTGCGGATATCGCTGATGGGCGTATAGGTTGACTTGCTTGTACAGGGCTGCGTCCAGGTTGGCGTTTGCGATCACTTGTCCGAAATAGTCATCGAGATCGGTCCCCGAAAACGTATTAACGATTGACTGAGTGAGGTTTTCGAATGCAGTGGCTTGCCTCTGCCGCAAGTACCAGCGGGCAAGTTTATGGCTCCAGGAAGGCTCCTGAAACTGCTTGACGGCTCGCGTGTATACGTCCGCGATCTGCGCTGCCATTCGATTCTGATTGAGAAACTCTGCCAGACGTTCGTAGAGACCGGGATCATTCGGGTTGCGATCGATCTCACGACGATAGAGCGCGAGCGCGTCATCGATGCGCTTCAGCGACACCAGACGATTGATGTAGCGATCGAGGATCTCGGCATATTTGACCGATCTCACAGGTTGCGGCCGCTGGGGCGGCATGTATTCGCGTGGTTGATTCGGATTGGGTGGGGCAGCCGGTATGTCGGCCCCGGCTGTTCCCAGTGGAACGTTCCTTGCCTGTTCGGCGAGTTCCTTCAAAAGCGCATCGTAGACCGCGAACTCCTGGGTCGTCTGGTTTCCTCGCGCGTGCGCGTCGGCGATAAGTAACCAAACTGTGGTGCGAGTCGGGCTCTGCGGATGCGCGGACAGAAACTGCTGCCCACGCTTGATCACATGGTCGTTTTCGCCGTGCTTAGAATACGCTTCGAGGAGTTGCGATTGCAGGTTCGGCAGATGCGTTGAACGAGGGAACCGCTTCTCCATGTCGAGCAGCAGTTCGGCGGCAGCCATGCGATGGAAATAGGGAACGGCATTGCGCTGCTGATCGTCGTAGCGATAACGCGGGTCGGTTGAATTGAAGAGTAGCGAGAGAATCCCGTTGAGCGTGCCGGGATATGGATCCATGGTCGCGATGTCTTTATAGAAGCTGATGCTACCGCCTCCGATAGGAATCGGTTGCTCTGGGGCAGTGAACAGGATGCGAATGAGCCCGGCGTATCCTGCTTCCGCCTGTGCCGTTTGGCTGCGCGAGAGTTCCTGATAGTTGCGCGCAGCTTCGACGTAATTGTTCGTTTGTTCGAAGAGTGACGCGAGAGCGAGTAGCTCGTTGGCAGTAGGCTGCTTTCGACGTTGCCGATATTCGAGCAGCGCACGGTGAGCTTGCGCGAGATTACCTTGCTGTTGGTAGTAGTAGAAGAGCTTGGTCGCGGCGGTAAGATCTTCGGGATTTGCAGCAATGGCGGCACGCGCGTTGCCTAGATACGTTCGAAGGCTGCGGGTCTCGTTCAGAAGTTGGAAGTATTGCGCCACTACAGCCGGCTGCATCACTGGCCGAAAATTCGACTCGTAAAGTTTGAGGGCTTCTTGGGGAGAGATGAGTCGTGCACGCGCCTGAAGCGGGAACGATTCGTGTTGTGGGAACGCTTTGGCATAGAGGTCGATGACTTCTCGAGCCCGCTGCTGCTGCTGATTGTCAGCGAGATACGCAAAAAGCTGAGTGTATGGTTGTGGTTGCGCTGGATAGCGCGCCATCCAAGCGTTGTAGATGCTTTCGACGATTTCGATTGGGAATGCCTGAGCGTCCGCTAACGCAATCGCGCGATGAAAGAGCTTCCATGAGCGCTGCTCGGGCTCGGGGTTGATCGCATCGCGATCTGTCGCAGGCTGGCTTGCGGCTGCGAGCAGCGCTGCCAATTCCTCTTCAGGCTGAAGGCGACGATGGTAATAGTCGGCGAGGACCACTTTGTCGGAAGCGGTTTTCCAGTCCCGTTCGGCTGTGGCGAAATCGAGATTCAGCTCGGCTTCCTGGGCTCGAAGGAGGATGAGGTCGGCGCGTCCTGGTGCGGCGGCGATCTGCTTCGTTAATTCTGCTACTGTCTCGCGAGGTGGACGACGCGATTGCACGCGGCCTGCAGGCAGCGCGACGGTACGGAAGAAGACCGATTCAAGCCCGCTACCGGCAGGGATGTGCTGCACCCATCGGGCGAGTTCTGCGTGGGCCAGAGCAGCGACTAATAGGCCGGAGCCAGCGAGCAAGAACCTACGGGACGACTTCAAGAGAGACCTCCTCACGTCCGATATTGTGGGCGAAATCTTCTGCCGTGACAGTCAGCGAATAGCGCCCTGCTGGTAGATGCGTCGGAATGATGAATTGACCCGTATTCGCTTTGGCCTCACTATTCCAGCGGAGGCTGACCGGAGACATGCCGTACATGCGGGCAACCACAGTTCGAGACGTTTCTGACGCGCCGACCCGCAACTCGACAACCTCACCTCGTTTGTATCGCGTTTTTTCGAGTTTCACGCGAACGGTTGGAGGCTTACTGGCAATTACGAATGTCTTCGATTCACGAAACGTTCTGCCTTGCCGGTCGCGCAGGATCAGCCGGACGGTGTGTGTCCCATCCGGCATGTCGGCCGGCGCGAGAAAGCGCGTCTGCCAGATGTCCTCGTCTTTCAGGAAGCGCAGCGGCTTCACGAGTCCAAAGGGAAACATCGCGACAACGGAAGAAATGCTTTGGTCGGTGCGAACGCGCAGGACCGGATCGCCGGGTCGAATAAGACGTGGTCGCAGCAGCGATCGTGGGGCCGCAAGGAACGATGTGTATGGTGTAACGAACTTGTATTTTCGTGCGAGCCGAATGATCTCATCGATGGTTGCCCGATCTTCGCCGTCCCGGTCGATCTTTTCGAGAAGAGCATCTACGCGCGCCTTGGCCCACGCTCGTGGGAGATGCGGGTGATCGGTGGCCGTTGCCGGGAGATTGATGCTTGCTTGCAACTCCAGAGGAGCATTCTCGCGGCGCGCCTGCACGGTGAAGGTTGTTTTCCCGGGTTGCTGGTACTGACCTACCCACCATTGCATTGACGCCGGAAAGACGCTCGCTTCGAGTGGATAGACATGCTGGACGTTCGAAGAGGGCTGAGTTTGTAAGCTCACTTGCTCTAGCGAACGCCGGCCGATCTTGCTCAGGAACGCGTTCAATTTGAAGTCGACGGGTTCGGTGGAGCGAACCCATTCGACGACACCACGGTCGCCTGCTAGTTGGGTAAGCAGTGAGATGTTGGCGTCGTCTCCCACCGCGAACACGTACGTGCGTGCTTTTGTCTTGTTCGCGTACCATTGCGCGATGCGTGAACTGCGAATCTCGGCTCCGCGTGTGAGACTGCCGTCTGTGAGAATCACGATGTAACTCTCAGGCGCCGCTGCAACGGGAATCGCCGCCGTGAGCGCTTTTTGTAGATCGGTTCCACCACGCAGACGGCTTGCCTTCACAAATTCGAGCGCTTTGTCGATGGCGTCCTGACTTGACGGCTGCGGCGCAAAGGCTGTGACTTCGGAGTTGAACAGCAGAAGATGGAAGCGGTCGACTGGGCGGAGGCTCCGGAGCAGCTTTTCGAGGGCAAGGTAGCTGCGCTCCAATTTTTCCCATTGCATCGATAGCGAGACATCGAACAGCGCCACGATATTGCGCGCGGCGCCCGAGATGGGCGCATTCGTATCACCGACTAGCGCCGAAGCCTCGAAGAAGCCGGGCTCGGTGGTGTTTTCACGATGGGCGAGAATGGCTAATGTGTCTTTCTTCGCCGCGTCGAGCGTGTACTTGATGGCGAAATCCTCGTTGAGAGTGACTCGCTCAACGGAGAGGTCGGCGCGAATGCGATTTGCTGAGCGTTCACGAACGGTCAACGGATATTTGGCACTCACCGTCTCGAAACCACTTAAGACATGAGGGGACTGTAGATCAACTTCGATGCGAAGTCGTCCTACTGTTACCGCCCGATAGGCGTCAGGCCGAAGAGGAATCGCAAAGAGCGATTGCATCTGCTCAACAGGGATGCGTTCCTGATACTCCATCTCGACACGTTTGGTCCCATAAGCAGGGATCGGCACGATACGGGCGCTGAAGACCGATGTGCGACGCGCTTCATCGACGTCGCGCTCGCCTTGCTGCAGAAGTCCCGGATCGATGACATGCGCCTTCGCTTCTGCGTAGAGTTCTTCGGCTCGACGGCGTTCCAGAATAACGCCAGGAATGCGCGTGACGCCATCCCACACGGCAAAATCTGAGATCAGAGCGCGAGCGGGCAGGGAAAAAGTGTAACTGCCTTCCATCACGCCGGCTGTGTGGTTGGCGAAGATCTGTTTTACAAATACGGTAGCGAGACCGTTGTCAATCCGTACGCGAATCTCCATCTCATCGAGAGATAGCTTCGCCGGATCGGGTTCGCGTTGTCCATCGGGCACGATGATGCCGGCCTCAGACAAAAGGAGTGTTGGCGCGATGAGGAAAAGCAGGAGAGCGCGTTTCATGGAAGGCGAACCAATCCGTTGTCCGTGCCGACGTAGACGCGGTGATTCGCGATATGGACAGCGGTCACGTTCAAGCTGGGAAGTCCCTGCGTAATTGTGTGCCAGCGATTGTCTGATCGATCGTACAGCAAGAGACCTTTACCGAGCGTACCTGCGTAGACCCTCGTCGAGGTCGCAGCCATTGCTCCCGGATTGATCTCCGTGGACGGCGCAAGGTCGGAGAACGTCTGCCAACTTCCGTCTGGTTGAAGCTGTATGACGCCTGCTCCGTATGTGCCGATAAATGTGTCAGAACCCGACGTCGCAATCGCTGTAATCCAGTTATGACGGAGAGGCGAATTGGAGGTCGTGTAGCTCACCCGCACAGTGCCACTTTCGAGTAGCGATAAGCCGCCAAGCGTTCCCGCCAGCAGTCGATTGTTGGCCACACTTAGAGCATAGGCATGATTGTTGATGAGACCGTGAAACGCGTATATACTTCGAATCCCATCGGGCGCGATGAAGGAGAGTCCGGAGGGTGTGGCGGCGATCATCTCATCGCCTTTGAACACTACATCCGTCACATGGTTCGAGATCAACCCCTGGTCACGTCCAAGCACCTGGCGTTTCTGTGCCGTCGCATCGAAAAGCACCAGCCCGTTGGCCGTCGCGACTGCAGTTGTCGAGGAGTGAACGATACGGTTGACGCAGAAGAGGTGCTGATCTTCTAAATGCTTTGCGCGCGAGAGATCGGCTTCGAGGATATCCAAACCACGATCGAAGTACCCCACCCAGATCCGGCCCAGACTATCCACCGATAGCGCGGAGACGTTTCGATCGGCTAGGACCGCGCTGTCAGACCCCAATACGTCGGTTCCGGTTCGAGCCTCAAAGATACCCTGCGAAGAAGCGGCGAGAAGCTGTCCGCCAACCTCGAATATTTTGTTTACTGGCGTCGCAGTCTCGATGAAGTGCGGGCGGCCACCGGAGATCGGGACATCGTGTATACCAGGATCGAGAGTTCCCGCGAACAGCCGACCCTCGCGCGAATAAAGAGCTTTGGCAAAAAGGCCATCCCCGACGACGCGTTCCACTGCTGCGTTGCGAATGACCGCAATCCCTAGAGCAGTGCCGGCATACACAGGACCTTCGGTTGATCGTGTCAGGGACAGTACGTGCTTGTCGGGCAGACCGGCTATTTCATTGACCTGTCCAGCTCGCCGATGAAGCAACCCACGGATCGTGCCTATCCAGAGGTCGGTGTCATCGCCGACAAGCGCGGTGACATGATGCTCACGTAGATTGTCGTGAAGGTAGCTGAGAGTCCTGCCATCGTACACAAGGACGCCTGCTTTCTGCGTGCCGAAGAGAACTCGACCGGCTCCGAGCGCCAGCACCGAAGTGATGTTCCGAGCTTTCGCATCGGCGGGTCGCAAGTGTCGAAAACGCGAGCCGTTGAACGCGAGCATTCCCTCACCAGCCGTTCCGATCCATAACTCGGGTTCGGCCGCTTGGGATGTTATTCCGACGGCCATTTTCGTGACGGGCGCAGGGGGCAAAAGATCACCGACGCGAAATTGCTCCCTATCGGCAAATACACCGCCGGGTCCCGCCGCGTAGAGCCTTCCCTTGTATATGGCGGCATCGTGAAACTGTGAGGGAGCGCCAATATGCTCAACGCCGGTTGCGAAAGCGCGAAGTTCTTTGTTGGTGAATGTGAACTGAGTTTCTGCCGCCGTTTGCCGCTCGGCCCCACCGATAGCGCGCGATGCCTGCCACAAAGTCAGAGCCGCCCAGACGCCACCTGCGAGACAGATGGCGGTCAGAACGATTCGCGCACGTTTGTTCATAAACCGTGGCTCAGATACCGTGGCTCAGATACCGTGCCTCATATACCGTGGATAGACACGCTACGAAAGAAGTCTCCCGGCGACTTTCGGTTTCCTTCATCGAAGAAGAGACACACCGTTTCTGACGCCGGCTCGATCAGCAGGCCTTCGGGGGACACTGCGGGACCGAGCCCCAAGCCTGTGAAATCGAATTTCAGATCTTCGACGCGAGAACCGCCCCAAAGATAGAGGCGAAAATCCTCAGCGCTTTTTGTCGCCGGACCCGCGACGATTAGATATTGATCGCGCTCCGGCCAGTAGTCAATGCTGCGGATGCCGTGGCCCGCGAGATCAAGGAGGATCGGTGTGCCGAACTCGGCCTCGACCCCCGGGTGAACGACTTCATCGGCATTACGAAGAGGGATGAGGATCGCCTTGTCCGAGATAAGCGGACTGCGTACACCGATCAGTAATTCGCCGGGCTCGCGTGTTGCAGTAAGGCCCTCGATACTTAGTCCGCCAAGCTTCGGCGGCGCGAGGACATCTATGTCCAGACCGAGGTCCTGAACAAGTGTCTTATAGACACGCCCGACTGGTGTCGGCACTCCCTTACGGAGTTCCGTTGCGAACAGTCTGTGCCGGCTCGACCGGTAGTCGCCATCCTTGCTTCGGCTATGGGAACCGATCCAGTACATTCGCGAACCCATCCATGTTGCGGCTTCGAGGTCGATTTCGGGATTTTTCGGGTCAACACCCAGGAAATCGTGTGGGATTGCGAATTCGCGGACCGGGGGGCCGTCCTGCTCGGTATCGTAGAGACGAAGGTGGGTGGTCTCCTGGTCCTCATCCGACGCTACGAGGAATAAGGTGGTGCCGCGTCGGTAGGTGACAGCGCCGGACGCATCCCGTACTCCATGGTGGGTTCGTACGGGACCGCAGGTGTATTTCGGCATCGAATCTCAAGGATATCCGAAGTAACAACTTTGTAACGCTACGCCCCAATTTACGGGTAGAATCAAGACATGCGCGGTCCGTTACCAGCTTTGAGTGATTGGGATGATTTCGTCAGCGATCGATACCAGCCCGGCAAGGAAAAAGAAGAGTTTCGTGTTTATGACAACGCTCCGCCAGTTGTCCGTGAGTTTTACCGGCTGAACCATACTCATCAGACTCGCGACTTCGCACTTGCTAAACGGCAGGAATACGGAACGCTTGACCGCCGCCAAATGGGGATCTGGGAAGCGATGGAGTACCTCAATACTCTGGTTGATGACAGCGATCCCGATACCGATCTCTCACAGATCGAGCATAATCTTCAAACTGCTGAGGCGATCCGTCGGGATGGGCATCCGCGCTGGTTTCAACTTGTGGGCCTGATCCACGACCTAGGAAAAGTCCTTTGCCTTTATGGCGAGCCGCAATGGGCTGTGGTCGGCGATACGTTCCCGGTGGGATGCGCGTGGTCGGATAAGATCGTGTACCCGGACTTCTTCCGCGAGAACCCGGATTCCAAGATTCCCAAGCTTCAGACGAAGTACGGCGTCTATGAGCCTGGTTGCGGATTGGAGAACGTAGACCTGTCCTGGGGTCATGATGAGTACATGTACATGATTTGCCGGGACTATCTTCCCGAAGAAGCGTTGTACATGATTCGCTATCACTCCTGCTATCCGATCCATCGTGAGGGAGCGTACGACTACCTGCTGACTGATCGCAATCGCGAAATGCTCGAGTGGGTGAAGAAGTTCAACCCTTACGATTTGTACTCGAAGGGCGATGAGAAGGTCGATGTGGCGAAAGCCCGGCCTTACTACGAAGACCTGATCAAAGAATTTTTCCCGGAGAAAGTTCGGTTCTAGATCCATAGCGTGCTCAGTAACGCCGAGATCGCCGACCGGCTCACCAGTCTCGCTCAGATCCTGTCGCTGGAAAAAGAGAATAAGTTCAAAGTCAAGGCGTACCGGCGCGCCGCGAAGACGATCAGGACACTTTCAGAAAGTGTCGACGAACTTGTGCGCGACGATGCGGATCTCACGATTTACGCCGGCATCGGCAGTGCGATCAGCAGCGCTATTCGCGAGATCGTTCTGACTGGAGCTTTGAAGAAGTTAGAGACCCTTCGAACTGAGGCGCCGCCCGAAGTTGCGGCGATCAATCAGTTCCCGCGGCTCGATCCGCGACGTGTACTTCGTATCTACAAGAAACTCAATATCTCGTCTGTTCCTGAGCTGAAAGAAAAGCTGGAGAGTGGCGCCATTGCGGAAAAGTTGGGTAGCAGGATGGCGTACCACGTTCAGCAGGCGCTTGCTGAGGCCGAGGCGATTCTACTGCCTGAAGCACAACTCATCGCGGGTGAAATTGCAAAATATCTGATGAACAAGTGTGGAGTCCTTCGGGCTGAGGTGGCGGGCGAGTATCGTCGCAGGGTTGAGGTCATTCGAGAACTCTCGTTTCTGATTGAGACGGACAACTTCTCTGGGGTGATTTCGAAGCTCGAAAAATACGGCGGACGGACGCCGCTGTTAAGCTCGGACGCGACCTCGGCTGTATTCCGGTTATCGTCCGGCATTCTCCTGCGTGTGTGTATCGCGAAACAGGAGAATTGGGGTTCGGAATTAATTCTGGCGACAGGTTCTGAAGCCCATCTGCTGAAGCTCCGACCTTCCGGCGACTATCCTACGGAAGCCGCCGCTTACAAGAAAGCTGGACTCGCGTTCATTCCGCCAGAGCTACGGGAGGGGAATGACGAACTAGAACTCGCGGCAAGCGGTCACCTTCCTGTGCTCGTGTCGGTTCAGGATATTCGGGGCGAACTTCATGCGCATTCGACTTCAAGCGATGGCGCGAACACGATCGAAGCAATGGCGATGGCGGCGAAGGACAAAGGGTATGAGTACCTCGGCATTACCGACCACTCCCAAAGCTTGACGATTGCTCGTGGGGTATCGGAAAGAGATTTGTGGGCGCAGATTCGCGCAATTGATCAAATCAATGGCACGCTCTCGGGAATACGCATTCTGAAATCCGCAGAGGTGGACATTCTCGTCGATGGCTCGCTCGACTACCCGGATTCACTTTTGAGTGAACTCGACTATACCGTTTGCTCGATCCATTCGCGGTTTAATCACGGCAAAGCGGCGCAAACGGAGCGAATCATGCGCGCCATGGACAATCGTTATTTCAACATCCTCGGCCACGCGACCGGACGTATGCTTCTGAAGCGCGGCGGTTACGAGATCGATATCGAGCGCATCGTCGAACACGCCCGAAAGAACGGTTGCTTTTTCGAGATCAACTCGAACCCGAACAGGCTCGATGTCTCGGCGGAGTATGCGCGAATCGTGCGGGAGGCGGGCGTAATGATTGCGATCACGACAGATGCGCATAGCATTCGTGAGATGGAATTCCTGCAATACGGTGTCGATCAGGCCCGTCGCGCGGGAATCACGCGGCAATCCGTGCTGAATTGTTTGAGCCGGGCGGAGTTTCAGAAGACAATCCGGCGGTGATTACACATAAGAAAGGTCACTGTCGCCCTAGCCCAGGCACGTTTGAAAGATGAGCTCGGCTCTCCTCGCGTTCAATTCTGCCTAAAACTCCGAGCCCACGGCAATGCGTCAAAGAACGACGCGACGGGACAAAGTCAACCCCATTCCAGCCAAGTTCTGCAGGCATTCACACAAGTCCAAGATATTTTACTCGCTGAAAACAAACCACATACACGCATTCAGAACGTCCCGGCGAACATCTGTCCGGTCAGCCCGTCTTACAATCCGAGTAGGCCCCCTGTTTGGGGGCCATTTTCTTTTTAAGGATCCATTAATGTCATCGCCTGCTAAAGCACTTGCCAACCGTCAGAACAGTCTTCATTCCACCGGGCCCGTCACCGCCGCAGGTAAGATGGCTTCTTCGCAGAACGCCATGCGCCACGGCCTTACGTCAAAGCAAATTGTGCTTCCGGGCGAAGATGCTGAGCAGTATGATGAACTCCGCGAAGGTATCCT
>DASQLD010000525.1:0-17038 GCA_035630195.1 Bryobacteraceae bacterium | reverse complement strand
ATTAATGATGACGACTGGTTAAATACTCAAATTGGAAACTCTATCCCTTGGGCCAAGGGTAGTTCCTGTGACCAGTTTATGGTGACTGTTTGCCTGCGCATGTAAGCCTTCCATGCGTCACTTCCCGACTCACGTCCACCGCCCGTATCTTTCTCTCCACCAAACGCTCCACCGATTTCAGCTCCGCTGGTTCCGATGTTGACGTTCGCTATGCCGCAGTCACTGCCCCGAGCACTTAAGAATGTCTCGGTGGAGATTAAATTTCTCGTAAAAATAGCCGAGGATAATCCCTGCGGCACATCATTATGCCAGGCGATCGCTTCATCGATGTTCTCGAAGCGTATCAGGTAAAGTATCGGCGCAAAAACCTCAGACTTTAGTAAGGACATTGCAGTATTTGCGCGAACCAGAGCCGGCTCGACAAAACACCCCCCGAGCGGCTTTCCGCCCCAGATGATTTCGCCGCCTTGTTCGACCGCCCAGCGTAGCGCCTCCTGCATGCGATCGACTGCAGTCTGGTTGATTAGCGGACCGACGAGCGTGCCTGGGTCGAGGGGCGGTCCGATTTTCACCTGTTTATAGGCGGCGATGAGCCGTTCGGTGAGCGCGTCGATTACCGATTCGTGAACGAACAGACGGCGGATGCTGGTGCATCGCTGACCAGCCGTGCCGACTGCTCCGAACAAGACAGCGCGCACCACCATATCGAGGTCTGCGTCGGGCATAACGATCACGCCGTTGTTCCCGCCCAATTCGAGAAGTGTCCGGCCGAGGCGTTTTCCCACGACCTCGGCGACGCGGCGTCCCATTCCGCAAGAACCGGTCGCGCTCACGAGAGGGATGCGGGGATCAGAGAGCATTCGTTCGCCGACGGAAGGGACATCGCCGACCGTTAAGTTGAAAACGCCTTCCCAACGGTGGCGCTCCATCACGCGATTGCAGATCTTCTGAACTGCGATGGCGGTCAGCGGTGTTTCCGGTGACGGCTTCCAGACAACGCAATCGCCGCACACTGCGGCGATCAACGCATTCCACGACCAGACGGCAACTGGGAAGTTAAAGGCGCTGATCACTCCCACCACACCGAGTGGGTGCCACTGCTCGTACATGCGGTGCATCGGACGTTCGCTCGGCATGGTTCGTCCGTATAGCTGCCGGGAAAGTCCTACGGCGAAGTCCGCGACGTCGATCATTTCCTGCACTTCGCCGACACCTTCCTGGAGGATCTTGCCGGTCTCGATCGACACCAAAGCGCCGAGTTCATTCCGAACGCTGCGCAACTCCTCGCCGATCTCGCGAACGATAAGGCCGCGCTTCGGCGCCGGCAGCATCCGCCACCTGAGAAATGCCTGCTGCGCGTTGTGGACGACTTCGTCGTAATCTTCCTCGACGGCCATCAGGACGTCGGCGATCGCGGAGCCGTCCGATGGGTCATAGGAGGTGAGCCGTTCGCCTGAAGGGGCTTCGATCCATGGACCGTAGCATGCGCCGGAATTGCCCGGCTCGATTCCGAGCGTCCGGAGTATTTGGCTTCTCATCGTTTGCGGGGCTTTCGGCGCTGCCGTGGCGGTTTTGGCAGCACTTCCGTGAAGGGCGTATCGCCACGCCAAGTTGCTTCGGTCTCCTTCGAGACGCGCTTGAGCTCTTTGCCGTCGAGGAGACGGCCGCGGACAATGACACTCGCAATCCGGCGCGTGTTGCGAATGTCGTCGAGCGGGTTGGCGTCGAGTAACACGAGGTCGGCACGCTTGCCCGGGGCGATCGACCCGGCCCGCACCTCGCTACCAAAGTAACGGGCCGGATTGATTGTGGCGGTCCGCAGCGCTTGAGCGGGAGTGAGCCCTGCCTTGACGAATGCCTCCAACTCCTTGTGCAGCGAAGAGCCCGGCGCGACGTGCGGCTCACCGGAATCGGTCCCAGCGAGAAGTCCGACGCCATAGCTCTGCATCAGCTTGACCACGCGCTGATTGAACTCATACTCGGCTTCGGCCTGCTTGCGTACCGTCAGCGTCGGTGTCTGCCAGACATCAAAGCGGGCCATTCGCTTGAAGAGGTCCGTTGCTTTCGCTTCGCTGAAGGTATTGTAGCTGCGCAACCTGATTTGGGATAACGCCGCTTCGTCCTTGGCATCGATCGCTAACAGGCGAGCTTCTCGCAGTTCAGCTTCCTCCGAGGAGCAGGCGAACGCTATGCCGAGCAGATGCTCCATGCTCTTCTGGCGGGCGTCGAGGGCCTGGGAGACGGTCACCGCGTCGGGCACATGCCCGGCAAAGACAGCTCGGATCACTCTCGCCCTTTGCGCTAGCGCGTAATAGCTGTCGCGTGAAAGCGCCGACAGTATGTTAACGAAGTCGACGCCCTGGCGGTCGATCGCATCGACCGCTCGTCGAGCCGCATCCGGAGATCCGGCGCGGACAACTTCCATGGTCGCGACCTCCAAACCGGGGCCATCTACAGGCGTACCCGAGGTATATATTCGCGGGCCGATCTTGCGCGCGGCTTCTACACTCTCGCGCCATTCCTTCGTACGGGCGAAGTTCGAGCCCATGTCGCGAACGCCGAGGACACCACTGGCGACGTAGGACCCAAGGAGCGCTTTTTGCGGCCAGAGGTGGACGTGCATGTCCCACAGGCCGGGAATGAGATATCTGCCTTTGCCATCGATGGAGGATTTCGGTTTAGGCGCGACCCCCACCGAAGTGATGTAGCCACGATCGATGACGACATTTACGCCTTTGCGGACATCGCCGGTTTCCACATCGACAACATTTACATTGCGAATTGTGACGGACGAAGAGAAGACAGGAAGACAACAGATAAGTAAAGCGAAAACCCTCACAACGACAGGATAGCCGCTCGCGCTTGTTAGCATGGTTATTAGCCCTCACGCATGCTCAATCCAGCCGCAAGTCTCTCTAAGAGCGCGGGGGACTGGTCCCCAAGCTCCTGGAGATCGAAGCCCGCAGCACAACAACCAAACTATCCGTCCGACGAGAAACTGCAAATTGCATTGCGCGCGCTGGGAGAGCTGCCTCCCCTAGTGACGTCATGGGAGATCGAAGCGCTTAAAGGGCAGCTTGCGGAAGCGGCCGCGGGTCGCCGATTTCTGCTGCAGGGCGGCGATTGCGCCGAAAGCTTCGTTGATTGTACCGGCGCGGCGGTGGTCAATCGCATCAAGATCCTGCTGCAGATGAGCCTGGTTCTGGTTCATGGCTCAGAGAAGCCGGTGATCCGGGTGGGCCGATTTGCCGGCCAATACGCCAAGCCGAGATCGTCAGACAACGAGACGCGGGACGGCGCTACGCTCCCTGCGTACCGCGGCGATCTGGTGAACCGCAAGGCCTTCGACGAAAGCTCGCGCATCCCCGATCCAGAGTTGATGCTGCGCGCTTATGAACGCGCCGCGCTGACTTTGAACTATACACGGGCACTGGTTCGCGGCGGTCTGGCGGATCTTCATCATCCCGAGAACTGGAACATTGGCTTCATTCAGAAGGCTGAGCTTGCGACCGAGTATTCGCAGATTCTCGACAGCGTGTCCCACGCGCTGCGGTTTATGGAGAACGTGCTGGGTGTGCATGCGGAGGCAATGCAGCGCGTCGATCTGTTCACCAGCCATGAAGGACTGCACCTGCCATACGAAGAAGCCATTACACGGCAGGAAAACGACCGCTGGTATAACTTGTCGACACACTTCCCATGGATCGGCGCCCGGACGACGTCGCCGGATGGGGCTCACGTCGAGTTCTTTCGGGGATTGGCTAATCCGATTGGGATGAAAGTCGCCGAACCAGAGTCGTGTCTTCGCGTGCTAGACATCCTCGACCCGGATTGGGAACCGGGTCGCGTCACGTTGATTCACCGGTTCGGCGCCGAGAAGATTCAGGAGCGGCTACCGAAGCTGATTCGCGCTGTGAAGGGTTCTGGGCGTCAGGTCCTTTGGTGCTGCGATCCGATGCATGGCAACACGAAGACCACGAGCACCGGCATCAAGACGCGGCACTTCGGAGATATTCTGAGCGAGCTCGAGTCGTCGTTCGATGTTCATGCCTCGGAGGGTACTTATCTGGGCGGTGTTCATCTGGAGTTGTCGGGCGATGATGTGACCGAATGCATCGGCGGCGCCTCCGGGATCACGGAGCAAGATCTGGCGCGGGCGTACAAGTCGGATGTCGATCCGCGATTGAACTATGAGCAGGCGCTCGAGGTCGCGATGCTCATTGCACATCGATTACGATCAGTCTAGAAGTCCACTCGCGGTATCGTATGGGTTAATGCCCAACGAAGAACTTACCAGGCGAGTCTTCCTGGCCAGAACGAGCCAGTATCTTTCCCTCACGTTTGCTTCTCCCTTCTTTGCTTTTGGACAGGCGAGCATTGTTTCAAATCCGTTTACGTTGGGGATCGCTTCGGGCGACCCTACGGACGATGGCGTGGTGCTTTGGACTCGTCTGGCTCCCGATCCGCTGAATGGCGGCGGTATGCCTTCGCAGCGTGTCGACGTCGCGTGGGAAGTGGCGAGTGACGAGCGGATGGAGAAGGTCGTCAAGAAGGGCCAGGCGGTGGCGGCGCCGAATCTGGGGCACTCGGTGCATGCGGAAGTACGCGGGCTCGACCCGGACCGTTGGTATTGGTATCGTTTCAAGGCGGGCTCGTATGAGAGTCCGATTGGACGGACGCGCACGGCCCCTGATCCTAAGAAACCGGTTGACAAGCTTTCTTTCGCGTTTGCCTCCTGCCAGCACTATGAAGCCGGATTCTTCACCGCCTACAAACACATTGTGGAAGAAGATATCCAACTCATTGTTCATCTTGGGGATTACACGTACGAAGGCGCAGCACGACCGGGGCGTCCGCGGTATCACAACTCGCCGGAGCCAACATCGTTGAGCGATTACCGGAACAGGCACGCGTTGTATAAGACCGATCCCGATCTTCAGAAGGCGCATCAGTTGTATCCGTGGATCGTGACCTGGGACGATCACGAGCTCGAGAACAACTATGCGGCCGACATGTCCGAGGACGGGGCCCCGCGTGACGCCTTTCTGGAACGCCGCGCTAACGCCTATCAGGCTTATTACGAACATATGCCGCTGCGCCGTTCTTCGCTGCCGAAGGGATCTTCGATGCAGTTGTACCGAAGACTGAGATTCGGCGATCTGGCTGAGTTTTCCGTGCTGGACACGCGGCAATACCGAACAGACCAGCCGTGCGGCGACGGGAACAAACCACAGTGTCCGGAAGCGCTGGCGGATACGGCTACCATCCTCGGCAAAGAACAGGAACGCTGGTTCCTCGATGGCCTGGGTAAATCGAATACGCGATGGAACATTATTGCGCAGCAGGTGATGATGGCCAAGGTGGACCGCAAACCTGGAGCCGACCAGATGTTTGCGATGGACCAGTGGAACGGCTATGAAGCAGGACGCAACCGTGTATTGAAATATCTGCACGAACGCAAGCCCTCGAACCCGGTAGTGCTTACGGGCGACATTCACTCGAACTGGGTGGCCGACTTGAAGATCGACTTTTCCGATCCGAAGTCGGCGACGATCGGGACGGAGTTCGTTGGAACTTCGATAACCTCAGGGGGCGATGGCGCAGACACGCAGCCTTTGGTGGAGGCCTATCTACCGGACAATCCGCATGTGCGGTTGTACAACAACCAACGAGGCTATGTGAAGTGCTCGGTGACGCCGGAGCGGTGGCAGACAGACTACCGCGTGATGGCGTTCGTCGAGAAGCCGGGCGGCGGCATTAAGACTCGAGCCAGTTTTGTTGTGGAGAACGGTCGGCCCGGGGCTGAGCGTTTATAACTAAGCTTCCCGGCGGCGGCATGGTCATTACCGCTTCGAGCTGGCGCCTTATGTCGTCCATGTTGGGTTCGTTTTGTAATTCCTCTTCTTCGTCGATTTTGCGGTCTGCCTGAATGAGCTGAATCTCTTTCCAAGCCTTCTCAAAGGCCCGGCGGAGTTGGGCAGCGTGGCGGACGAGCATCCGGTAGGACTTCGACTCGGCTACCTCGACATAGGCTGCGTCGTGGGCGTCGGGGGTGCCGGCTTCCTCGTGTTGTTTGATTGCCTTTTTGAAGAGGGCGGCTTCCATGGCTTCGATGCGGCGGAGACGCCAGCGGGCAGCGGCCATTTCCTGCACTAATTCCTGTTCGAGCTCGTCGCCAGGCTTGAAGCGGTTTGCCAATGAGGCTTCCAGGTTGTCGTATGCCTCCTGCGATTCGTGCGGGAGGACGACTCGGCTGCTGGTGAGGCCGTGGCGGGTGGCGTTTTTGGAAGAAATGGCCTTGCCTTCGATGGTGACCGGTCCGTTCGATTTGGCTCCGTTGATTCTCGCTGCGGCTGCTTTGCTGGACATGGTATCTCCTGTTTTCAGCTTGGCACGCGAGTTTTTTGATTTTGGTAGGATTTTCAGAGTTTTGTTGCAAATACATAGAAATAAATTTTTGAGAGCTGTGGACGTGTTTCGCTATGATGTGCATCTGATGAGTCAATCCGTTCCTCAGGAGTTTTTGGATGAACTTTATGCGATTCCGGGGAACCGGGTTTCGCTTCGGTATTTGGTGGAGCGGTTGAATAGTTCGGGTGTGACGGTGGTGGCGGGTTCGAGGCTTTCCGTGCGGGCCGGTTATCCAGTTTGGTCGGAGTTGCTCACAAAGCTTGGGCAGAGCGTGGGTATACAGTCCAAGAATCCGACGCCAGAAGAGATCATCGCTGCTGCAGGCGAGATGTTTCTGTACGACGCGTTAGAAGAAAACTACGGTCATCAGTATTCGGATCCAAATACGTTGCGAGGACCAGTCATGATCCTCCCGTATCTCACAGAAGGCGTTATCACGATGAATGTGGATAACGCCATCGAAGAAGCTTTCGAGCGGGCCGGCGCCCCCTTCAGACATCGGTTTGTGGGCGAGCTACCAGGCGATGCGACCCGGCCATGGATCTGGAAGATGTCTGGGACTATAGACGATCGATCCAGTCTCTTGATTCGGCAGAAGGATGCCGGTAGACATCGGGGACCCATTGAATCCGTAAGGAGAGCCGTGGGAGAAACGGCCTTGCTTTTTGTAGGTCAGGGTTCCAGTAAGGTGCTGGTTGATGTCGCCAATGGGATGCGAGTGGTAACGGCTTCGAAAACGGAATGGTACGCGGTGATTCCCGTGGGCGAAAAATTCGACGTCGTACCACTTTCGAAACTGATGGTCCGGGTCATTCAATGCCCTGAGTTCAATGGGCAAGGTGAAGAACTATTGTTGCGCCATTTGGTTGACAAGCGTATTCCACCGAATGGACGCGCTCAGCCCTTGCCGACGTTCGTTTCTCAGCAGGCTGCGGCTCCTCAGGCCGAATCACTTGCCGCGACTCCCCAGGCAGCGCCCGCGTCTTCGGCGCCACGGGTTCCGGCAGATCTGATTCAAAGCTGCCTTAATGGCGAGTGCGTTCTGTTTGCGGGGGCTGGGCTGAGTGCTCGGGCAGGAGTAGTGACGTGGTACCGATTCTTGCAAGATTTGCTTGCGTATGCACAGAGACATCAAGTGCTCGATGCAGACTATGCGTCGTCAATGAATGCAGCTCTTCAAGAAGGCGAGCGTGATGCCGTTGCGGATGGTCTCGCGCAAGCTTTTGGCGACCAAAGAAACCTGTTGCATGAGTTCCTTCGTGAATCGTTTCCGGTTGGAACTGCGGTAGCTGCAGCCCATGAAGCCTTGGGGCGGGTTCCATTCTCGGCCGTCGTGACAACGAACTACGACAGCCTGTTAGAGCAGGCATTCCCTGCATATGCGGAGAGCGGCTTGTACACGCCTAAGGACGCCGAGGCACTATTGAACGCGCTCGCCCAGAAACGCTCCTTCGTCCTGAAACTGTATGGCATTGTCGACCGGCCAGATACTCTGCTCTTCGCGCCAGTTGAATATAGGGAAGCTGTATCTTCGAACGTTTCGTTTGCGAAGTTCATGGAGGGTTTCTTTTTCTCTAAGAATTTCTTCTTCATGGGACTGAGTCTCGAAGGAATTCAAGATTTTCTTTCCGGGTTTGTGTTCCGCGGCACAAGTCCGCGGAAACATTTCGCGCTGGTGGCCGTGAGCGGCTCGGCGTGGAAGGCCAAGGCGGAGTTTCTGCAACGGCGTTACAACGTGCAGGTGATTCCGTTTCCGGTGTCGGATTTGTTTGCTGAGGTGGATGAGTTTGTCCGGGCGTTGGCCCATGCGGCGCGTCCTCAGGCAGTTGAGGCATCCCCTCCGCAAGAGAGTCCGGGGATTCGCCGGGTGATTTTGGAGGATATCGGGTCGTTTGAAAGATTGGAACTCGATTTCTCGCGAGCGAGTAAATGGAAAATATTGCTCGGCGACAATGGCGTGGGAAAGTCCACGATTCTAAAGGCGATCGCGGTAGCGATTCTTGGGAGCGATGCGCGATCGTACGCCGCTCGGTTGGTTCGCGCCGGCAAGACAAGGGGGCGCGTCACACTGATTACCGAGCAGAATCCTTCCGGATATGTGACAGATATTCACGTGAAGGATATGTCGTCGGAAGCCGATGTGGTCAGCATCCCTAGTCGTCCTATGGAGGCCGAGGGCTGGCTGGCGCTGGGATTTTCTCCATTGAGGGTTGTGACTTGGGCCTCGCCTAGTGGACCACAGACGATTGTGCAGAAGGGCAGGCCGAGCGCGGACGATCTGATTCCCTTAATCTCGGGGGAAGCCGATCCTCGAATGGACCGGTTGAAGCAGTGGATTGTGAATTTGGATGCTTCCGCCAAGGCTTCCCAATCGACAGCGTATGTGGAAGACCTCGCTTTCAAGGGTCATGAGAAAAAGATCAATTCGATCGCATTTGATCCTACCGGAAACTTCCTGGTCTCCGGCTCTGACGACAACGCCGCCAAACTATGGGACACGACTAATGGCGCGGTCATTCGAACACTTCGAGGACATGATGGGCCTGTAACTTCGGTCGCCTTCAGCGCGAACGGTCTGATAGCGTCAGGTTCGGAAGACAAAACGATTTGCCTTTGGGAAGTGGAATCGGGCAAGCCGAGATTTAAGGTAAATGTCCACGCGCAGGAGGTGAGATCACTTGCACTTAGCGCCGACGCGAGAGTCTTGGTGTCAGCATCTATTGAGGCCGGCGTTATTGTAATGGATACGCGCGACGGTCGGGTGCTGCGCCGGTACCTAGAAGGCCAGCGAGTTGTTGCGATCAATTCGAGCGGAACAATCATAGCCACTGGCGTGCGTGGTGGCCATATTGCTCTATGGAGCCTACGCGATGCCCCAATGCAAGAGTTTGGGTACGTAGGTTCGGTGAACGCTTTGGCCTTCAGCGCTGATGGATCTGTTCTTGCAGCGGGTAGCGATGACGGGACGATTCATCTTTACAATGTGGGTGGTGGCCAAGGGGCTCGAATCTTAAGGGGCGGACATCAGGAGGCCATTCATTCTATAGCGTTTCAACCGGGCGGACGAATGTTAGCGTCGGTATCTCTGGACTCGCTTAGGATGTGGGACATTACGACGCGTGACCAACCATATTTACTGCGCGAGGCGACTGGCGGGACAGCAATCGCCTTCAAACCAGACGGCAGCGCGTTCGCGACCGGTCACCAAGAGCCGGCCACCATCAAGCTTTGGAAATCTCGGCCGTCTCAAGAAGGTCCGCGACCGGTCGAAACGATCAGGAAATTCTTTGGCTTAGTAGGAACCCTCACGGACCGTGATGACCTTGACTTCATTCGGGTGACCGAAGACTTCAGGATTATCGTGAGGACGGCTGACGTGGCCACTGGTGTGCCGATGGAGGTCTTGAGCCAAGGGATGACGTCACTGCTTGGTTGGGTTGGTGTTCTTTGCCAGCGGTTGAAAGAGACGCTACAGACGACCACGGATGATCCGTTGCCTACGCACTCCTTCGCTTTGGTTTTGATCGATGAGCTTGACGCCCATATGCACCCGCGATGGCAGCAGGCGCTGGTGCATCGGTTGAAACAGGCGTTTCCTAATGTGCAGTTCATTGCCAACACGCACTCGCCGTTGATTGTTAGCGGGCTTGAGAAGGACGAAGTGTCGCGGTTTGCGATTGCCGATGGCAAGATCGGCCTTGTCGATTTTGAAGCTGATATGACTTTGGGTCGAGCGGATCAGATTCTGACTGGGGAGTTGTTCGATCTTTCTACGACGCTCGATCTGACGACTCAGGAGACTATGGCGGAGTACGAGGCTCTTCTAGGGAAGAGTCAGCGAACTGTGGAGGAGCAGCTTCGGTTTGCGGAGCTTGGGAAGCAACTTGAAGAACGGATTCCTCCATCTCCTTCGAAGCCATTGGAGCGCCGGGCTCGCGAGTTGCTGGAGACTCTGCAATCGCTGGATCTGAAATCCATCGATGAGGATGCTCGCGGGAAGGTGGAGGAGCGGATGGCTCGACTGGCGAAGACCCTTGGGGGAGCGAACGGGCAATGATCCGGGTGTTTTTCGACCCGTCTACTCTCGACGATCCGGAGCGGAAGCAATGGTGGGAGGAATGGACGGCCGCTGCGGAGACGGCAACGGAGAAGGCGTTAGATCAATTCGAAGAGTGGCTCGACGGAGATCAACAAACTGCATTCAAGTTCAATTTCAATAGTGCCATTTGGACGAAGCTGCGGGACTGGCTGCTCGAGAATGTCTTTTATCAAAAGTGCGCGTATTGCGAGCGCGAGATTTCCGGGTATTACGGCGATGCGGAGCATTATCGGCCCAAGGGGTCCGTTAAACGCAAGGGTGAGAAGGGTGGGCTGGAGGCGGGTCTGTGCGAGATCGTTCATCCGGTGAAGAGCACGGCATGGACGAAAGAGCATCCCGGTTACTTCTGGCTGGCTTATGACTGGCGGAACCTGGTGCCGGCTTGTGTGTATTGCAATTCGGGTCAAGGTAAGAACGATCGTTTCGATATCACGATAGGGAAGCGGCATCTGGTGATGGTGAAGCTAGAAGAAAGCGAGGTTGCAGGTTTGCCGCTAATGGCAAGGCCGCGGGCGAGCAAGAAGTGGCCGGGTTATTATTACCTCGCTCCGGCGGGTCTCGATGCGCTCGAAGAGCCGCTGCTCTTGAATCCTTTGAATGCGCGAGACGATCGCGATCCTCGACGGCACATTCGCTTTGGTGTACGAGGTATCGCAGCGGCAGTGGATGGCAGCCCGATCGGTCTTACGAGCATGGAGACGTTCCAGTTGAAGACTGAGAAACTGCGGCAACAGCGACAGAAGGCGCAAGAAAGTTTTCGCGATAAGTACTTCGACGCGATGCGCGATTTCGATCCCAGCAATCCTGAGGAGTCTGAAGCGAAGAAGCTATTGAAGGAATATGGGCAGGGCAGGTATCCGTTTTCGGCGGCGGCGCTCGACTATCACCGGATTTTGCAAGACGCGGAGAGGAATCTGTCGGAGTATTAGCAGGGATAGTGGACTACCACGAAAGTCTGATCCTTTGTTGCAACGGGATTCCGTTAGGGCGCCGATCTCGTCTGGTGTTGAAGGCTAAAGGATGCTGCATCAAGGGCTGGTACCAAGCGAAAATTAGCTTGGACCGGTTGGGGTTTACGTAGCAAGAGCGTTGTCTTCTTCAACCATGCGACAGACGGCTGCCATACCGCGACGCTGACGTAGACGCACAACGCGAGCGGCTCCGCAGGATACGCGGAGCAACATGTCGCGCCCGAGCGCCAATGATCGTTATGTCATTATGCTGTCCATGTTTCCGAGATCGAGATGCAAACAACCGACAACGTGGACATTCTAAACCTGGCGCGTAGTAGCGACCGAATCTGCATTACACTTGACCGCGATTTCCATGCTCGTCTTGCCTTGACGTGGCAGGAGTGCCGTTTTCAGCGGACGTACGCACGATTCGGATCCGACGCCTACCACTGAGCTGAGCCCGTACTGGCCTTTACTAAGCAATTGAGCTGATTCGCGGTCCTTCTGTGCACGCGTTTCAATCTCCAGCGCCTATGAGAAACTCGGCGCCGCTTTGGCGAGCCAGTATCCCGTCGGGGCTACAAATCTCGACAACTGCAGAAGCACTAGTCGGCTCGGAGAGCTGAGGCCGGATCGATCAAGACTGCCCGATAGATGGCTGGCGCCACAGCGATTGCAGCTACGACTGCGATCGTCCCCAACACGGACGCGATGCCGAGCGGATCCCAAGTAGAAACCTGATACAAAGCGCTGCGTATCCAAACCGCGGCACCGGCGTAGACGCATAATCCGAGAACGGCGCCGCAGGATACGAGCAGCAACACCTCGCGCCCAAGCAGGCGAACAATCCTGATCGGCTCGGCGCCTACGGCCACTCGCACTCCAATCTCCCGCGTCCGAGATTTGACTGCATAGTCGAGCGCAGCATATAGACCAAGACTGGCCACTAGCAGCGCGATTCCTCCGAAGATCATGGACAGTCGGGCGAGCAGACGTTCCTGCCAGAGTGACGCCTCGACTTCTTCACGCAAGGTGCGCACTTCGATGAAAGGCAACTCGGGGTCGAGAGAACGCAGCGCCGCACGAACGGGCGCGATCATGGTCTCCGGCCGCTGGCGGGTGCGGACGTGCAGAATGAAACCAGAATCAAAGCCATCGACGACGGGACCGTATGCCGTTGGAGGTATGGGTTCGCGAAGGGAGCGGTATTTGGCATCGCTCACCACACCGATGATTTCCGAGCTGGCTCTCGCGATACTGCCTGCGCCGGGTGACCCGTAGCGCTCGCCAATTGGATTTCGACCAGGAAAGAATCGCGATGCGAAGGTCTGGTTGACGATTGCCTTGCCCGGGGATGTCTGATTGCGGTCAAACCAGTTGAAGTCACGACCAGCAAGCATGCGCATGCCCATGCTTTCGAAATAGCCTGGCGTGATACCGTTCAAGCTGCTGTTCAGGAAATCGCTTGGCTGGATACGAGCGCCAGCGGGTCCGAAGGTAGCTTTTATTCCGGAGCCACGCATCACGCCCCGTGTTGCGAGCCCGGCTGCAACAACTCCCGGTAACTGGCTTGCCCGTTCGAGAAGCGTCCTGCTCAGGGCGCGACTATTCTGCGGGCTGTATCCTTTCAGACCGGGGTCAATCGTGAACGTCACCACGTGATCGCGGTCGAAGCCCGGGTCCATGGAACGCATACGTTCGAGGGTCCGCATAAGCAGCACTGCCCCCATCAGGATCACGGTGCAGAGAGCAACCTGCGTAGTGACGATTAAATTCCGTGGCAGCCATCGCCGACTGGTGGAACGACTGGATCGCAGAGTGGTCACGAGTTCAGACCGCGCGTTCTGCAGGGCCGGGGCCAGCGCAAACAAGACCACTGTCGCCAACGTAATCAGGAGAGAGAACCCCAGTACACGAAGGTCGATGTCGATGTTCACCGCTAGTGGATGCAGTACCGTTGCACGGTCGCGAACTTGTGGGAGGCCTCGCGCTAACAGCGGTAGCGTTGCATGGCTCAGTAAGATGCCGCCGGTGCCGCCGAGCAGTCCCAAGGTCAGGCCTTCGGTAAGCAATTGCCGCACGATGCGGCCGCGGCTTGCGCCTAGAGCGAGACGAATGCCCATCTCCTGGGCTCGCACGGTCGATCTGGCCAGCAAGAGGCCAGCGACATTGGCGCAGGTCATGAGCAGGAGTAGCGCTACTCCGCTCATCAGTACCGTCAGGCCCGGTGAAAATTGCGCACGCAGATTGGAGACGCCATTACTGACGGGCTCCAGGCGAAGGCGGGACGCCATTACATCCCTTATTGGCACATTGTCTTTGCCCGGCGGAAACATCCGATCCATTTCCTGCTGGTAAGCCGGACGCAACAGCGATTCGATCTCACCGCCGGCACGCTCAATGGAAGCGCCGCTCCGGAGACGGCCAAAGATCTGGGACCACAGAGGCCTGGCGTTTGGCTTCATCTCAGGAGACCGTGTCACTAGCAAGCGATCGGCGGAGGCTGGGACACGGACATCGGGACTGGTATCGACAGAGAGGCCGTTGAAGCCTTCCGGAGACACGCCTACGACTATGAACGAATGCCCTCGCAGGAGGATGCTGCGGCCGAGAATCGAGGTATCTCGCGCGAAGCGCCTGCTCCAGAAAGCGTGGCTGAGGACAGCATTCCTCTCCACTGCGCGTTCGTCATCGGCGGTAAGGACACGGCCCAGATGCGCGTGCACGCCGAGGGACGAAAAAAAGTTTGGAGAGACCAAGTGAGCCCGGATACGTTCGGTCGATTTGCCATCGCTGAGCGGAACGTCCGCTTCGCCCTGGCAGATCATTGCCGACAGACTGGCATTGCTTGGAAGCGCCGATTCGCACAGGTTGTAGGGGAGATCCCAGGTGATGAACTCGTTCGGATGGATCTCGATCAGCCGGACGAGGTTTTCCGGATGCGACACCGGGAGCGGCCGAAGCATCCACGCATCAATCACGCTGAAGATCAGCGTATTCGCGCTGATGCCAATCGCCAGCAGTACGGCAGCGGTCACCGTGAATACCGGACTCTTGGCCAGCAGGCGGGCGCCAAAGCGGAGGTCGCGGAGGAGGTCGGTCATTCGACTCTCTTTGATAGAAGGATAAATGGTTGATGCTGCCGTTTGAGAATACCGCTTCCTTTGGGCGCGGCTCAGAATGGAGCTTATGTACACTCACGGAAGCCGACCAGAAGGGATAATGGAGCTGGCGGCTTTCATGATTGTTGATCTTGTGCAGATCCGGCGTTTGGGCGAACAGAAGTTCGAAGAGAACCATAAATTTCGCAAGTATCTGAAGTCACGGGATCATGGGGACCGACGGCTGCGGGTAGTTGCGCAGAAAGTTGAAGAGCAGATCGATTGCAGGCAGTGCGGCAATTGCTGTCGTGAGGCTTCGGCTGTGGTCACTGCGCGGGATGTCGAACGGTTAGCAAAATTCATTGGAATGAAGCCGGCGCAGTTTCTACGGGAATATACGGACCCGAGCGAGGAAGAGGGTCGCGTCCTGAAGAAGACAGAGGCGGGTTGCGTGTTTCTTGTAGGCAATGAATGCTCGGTGTATGAGGCTCGGCCACATGCCTGTGAGCATTTTCCCCATACCGTTCGTGGCAATGGATCGATCGCCAGCCGCATGTGGCAGTTTGTCGATCGAACGACCTATTGTCCGATCGTGTACAACACAATAGAGGCCTGGAAGGTGGAGACTAGGTTTCGGGGTTGAGCCGATTCGAGCGCTCCATCCAACGGCGGAACATTACCGTGCATGCCTGAGCATGGGGATCGTGGTCAAGATCCTCGATCGCGTGACGCATCTTATGGCGCCAGTTCGGGTACTGCTCGGTTGTACCGGGCAAATTCTGCTGGTCGCAATCCTTGAAGAGATCTTCCTGGTTCAGAACCATGAGCTCGCTCGGTGTGGTGGCGAGAAAACCGACGGCAGCGTAGTGTAGCTCGCCGGTGAACTCGCGGATGTCAGCGGCTCGGCGGGGAAACCAGGTAGGCAGAAATTCGAGACGGTGGAACAGGTCGAGTAGTTTTTGTTTTTCGATGGCGCGGTCACTGAGCTGCGCGTGATAACTGGCTTCATCGGGCAGAACGCCGGCATCTCTTCGGGCTTCGATATCTTTGTTCTCCCAGAAGCCAGCAAGGGTCGGAAGGTCGTGGGTGCTAACCGAGACGAGGGCTTGCCGAGGGTATTGATCCGGCGTTTTGAAGTTCGACGCCTTCTTTTCGAAGTAGAGAAGACGATAACTGAGCACTCCGAATTTGCGCAGGGTCTCACGAATGGATGGCTCTACGGTGCCGAGATCCTCTCCAATGATGAGAACCTGGTTTCGCACGCTTTCGAGCGCGAGGATGCGTACCAAGTCTTCCGAGTAATCGAGCACATAGGCGCCTTCGCTCGCGCTCTTGCCTTCGGGAATCCAAAAGAGGCGGAAGAAACGCATTACGTGGTCAATGCGCAAGGCGCCGCCATGCTGCGAGTTCTTGCGGATCGATTCGGCAAAGAGACGATAGCCGTCGAGTTTATGCGCAAGGGAGTTCGGTGGCGGGAAGGCCCAATCCTGCCCGCTGGGCGAGAAATCGTCGGGCGGTGAACCCACTCGGCATCCTGCGACGTAGAAGCGGCGATACGCCCATAGATCCGAGCCGCAGCGATCTGTTGCGAGGGCCAGGTCGTGATAGAGGCCAATGGCGAGCCCTTTGTCCTTGGCGTGCTGTTGGGCAGCAGCAAGCTGCCGGTCGACGTGCCATTGGACCCATTTGTGAAACTCAATGCGCTTTCGATTGTCGCGGCCGAAGGCAGCGACCGCTTCGGAAGCCGGATCTTTAAACCCGTTGGGCCAGTCGGGCCAAATCCAAATATCGGGGTTCTGTTGGTGGATGGATTCGTCGAGGGCGCAGTAGGTCGCGTAGATGTCGAGAAGCTCGCCCTCGGTTTTCACATATGACTCGAAGTCGGACGAGGGATCTCGATTCAAGTATTCATCGAAGCCCAGCGCCAGGAATCTTAGCTTGAGGGCATAGACCTTTTCGTACTCCACGTACTTGGAGCGTCGAAGATGCTCGAACTCGTGACGAATACTGTCGCTCGCGAGTAAGGTCTGGGCCTCGGCGGAAGAGCGTACGTCATCGATGGCCTCAACATCGAGGTAGAGGGCATTCCGGTAGAAGGAGCAGTTCGGGAGATAGGGACTCGTGTTGTATGGCTGGCGATTCGGGATCGCGTGGAGCGGGTTAAGGGCGATGAAGCTGACGCCGGTATACTTGCGCGCCCAATCGGTAAAGTTCTTAAGGTCGGTGAAGTCGCCGCATCCCCAGTTGCGGCGAGATCGCAAGCTGTAAACGCTGATCGCGATGCCCGAAGCTTTTCCTTCCTGGTCGAGCAGGGCTGGCTTATGTGCGCAGTCGGGGCAGAGGATGAGACGCGTCTCCGATTGCGCGGCTTCCAGTTTGAGAATCAGCGTGTGATATCCGAGCTTAGCTGTCGCGGGCAGGGGCAAGAACAGGCGTCGTACTGTCTTACCGTCGAGCTCGACCTCGCCGTCGGG
>DASQLD010000524.1:0-3730 GCA_035630195.1 Bryobacteraceae bacterium | reverse complement strand
AGCGACGGCCGCTCCCGTACGAACGTCGCTCCGCAGGCGCTTTTCCTGATGAACAGCCAGTTCGTTGTCGATCGATCCCGTGGGTTTGCGAAACGCCTGCTCGCGAACTCGGACTCGACGGATTCCGATCGAGTGCGACTCGCATACGAAATGGCGTTAGGTCGACAGCCGGACAATACAGAACTCGATTCCGCGCTTACCTATGTTGCCGGCCTCCAGCAGCGACTCGGCGAAACAGATCCCACAGCCGCCTGGAGCAGCTTTTGCCATGTGCTAGTGGCAGCGAATGAGTTTCTTTATTTGGAGTAACGTCGAATCTTGAGGTTCCGAAAGCATACTTCGCCGTCGTGAAACTGAAGCGCAATGGGTGAACTTCTGCGCTCGTGCTTGGCGAGTACCGGCGAAGAGCCTCGTCTTCGACTCTTAGCGAACGAATCCTGCACCTCTGGCGCATCGAGCTGAATGTCCACTACTTTTTTCCCATCGAGCCAATGCTCGACATGCAGGCCGCGCGTAACAATGCGGCTGGAATGCCACACGTCCGCCTTGGCAGGCGCTTCTTTCTTCGGCGCCCAGTACTCATACACTGCAGCGGCCGAATGAGTCGGTCCGGTGAGTGCGTCGGGATGAGCCTGGTCGTCGATAATCTGGTACTCCAGCGCCACGGGCTCAATTCGTCCTGGTCCTTCGGGAACTTGGCGCAATTCCTTATTCACCCAGTAGCCTTGAAAGCGATACTTGACGCCTGAGTTCCCGCCGGGCTGCGATCTCCATTCGAAGGACATCTCAAAGTCTTCGAATGATTCCAGCGTTAGCAGGTAGGTCGGCTCGCACTGGCCGGGCGTAGTTTGCAAAAGCCCCTCAGCCACCTTCCAGCAGGGTACAGGAGCGGGCGTCGCGGTACTCCACATCCAGCCATCAAGGTTCCGGCCGTTAAACAGCGACCTCCAACCTGCGCGCGTCTCTGCATCTGTCAGACCATCTGCGCTCAACGCGCTAACGCCGAGCAAGAGAGCTAGCAGTATAACCATCGGCGGCGTTACGATATCTTCTTTGCCTTATATTCGACACTCGGGCCGCCGTTGGGAACCTCAACCTTCAGGACCATCTCATTCTCTTTCACTTCGCCCTTGTATTCCAGCTTCATGTCGTTGTCCTGAAATTTGGCGTTGATGGTGAACGAGATCTTATCGCCATCCACCTTGCCGTTCTCAATCGTCGATTTCCCCAACATGCTGCTTGTGGTCTCACCCGTCAGCTTATCGCCCTCGACCTTGAAAACGAACGTCCGTTCCAGTGTACCGTTCTCTGTTTCAGCCGTTCCTTTCCATGTACCCGCGATATCGGCGCCGAACGCAGTCATCGCGAAGAACGCCATTGCGGCGAGAAAACACTTCATATATGCTCCTGAATTAACCGCCAATCTAAGCACTGCCAGCATACCTCATTATTTTTTGCGAACCGTAATAGACTGTCATCGTATTTATAGAGAACAGCATGAATCTCACCGGATGGATGGACACACTCGGGCAGGATCTCCGCTACGGTCTCCGTCAACTTCGCCTGAATCCCGGCTTCACGACTGTCGCTGTGGTTTCCCTCGCGCTCGGAATCGGCGCCAATACAGCCATCTTCCAACTCGTGAACGCCGTCCGCCTTCGTACCCTGCCTGTCGAAAATCCTCAGGAACTCGCCTACATTGATTTTCCTCAGGGATCGATGCGTTCGGGCTGGTTCTCCAGCCGAAACTCCCGTCTGACTTCCACGCTATGGGAGCAGATTCGCACGCGCCAGCAGGCGTTCAGCGGGATGCTCGCCTGGAGCGGCACACGATTCAATCTCGAAAAGGGCGGTGAAGCGCGCTACGCCGAAGGGCTTTACGTGTCGGGCGATTTCTTCCGTGTGTTAGGCGTACGTCCGATGATCGGCCGCGCATTTACTGCCGATGACGATAAGCCCGACTGCAGTTCCCCCGGCGTCGTCATGAGTCATGCCTTTTGGCAGAGCGAATATGGCGGTGAGCCCGGCATCTTGAGTCGAACGATCAGTCTTGATGGAAGAACGCTACCTATCGTCGGGATTACACCGCCAAGCTTCTTTGGCATTGATGTCGGTTCGCGCTTCGATGTCGCCGTGCCGCTATGCGTCGATCGCCTCCTGGCGGAAGACGGCAAGGGCCGGGCGCCTTTTCGACATGCATGGTGGCTCGCCGCGATGGGCCGTCTAAAGAGCGGATGGACACCGGAACGCGCGACCGCCCATATGCAGACTCTGGCTCCCGGGATCATGCAGGAGTCGGTGCCGGAACGGTACCGTCCCGATCAAGCCAAACGCTTTCTTGCAAACAAGCTTGTTGTGACTTCAGGCGCGACCGGCGTGTCCGGACTCCGTCGTCAGTACGAGACGAGCCTTTGGATTCTCTTGGCCACAACAGGAGCTGTCCTATTGATCGCCTGCGCTAATCTTGCGAATCTGCTGCTCGCCCGAGCCACGGTGCGCGAGAAGGAGATCGCGGTCCGTCTGGCCGTTGGCGCTGATCGCGGACGCATCATCCGTCAGCTCCTTTCCGAGAGTCTTTTGCTCTCTGTCTGTGGTTCGATCCTTGGCGCCCTATTGGCCCAGGCTCTCAGCCGTGTGCTGGTTTCCTTCTTAAGCACGGCGAACAATCCGCTATTCCTTGGTCTCGGAGTCGATCTCCGCATCTTCGGTTTTACCGCAGCGCTAGCTGTCGGTACATGCCTGCTCTTCGGTCTGCTTCCTGCATGGCGGGCAACGCGAGTCGCTCCCGCTTCGGCGATGCGTTCCGGCGGGCGCGGACTCACGGCTGGTCGCGAACGCAATCGCTTACGTCGAGCGCTCGTGGTAACGCAAGTCGCCCTTTCTCTACTGTTATTGGTGGGCGCGCTGCTGTTCGTACGCAGCCTGCGAAACCTGCTCACGGTTGACGCTGGCTTCAAGCCCGAAGGGATTGTCGCCGTGTCCCTAGACCTGCGGCGGCCCGCGTATTCCAAAGATAGACTACCCGCCATGTACCGCGAGATGTTGAACCGTATCGGCAGCCGGCCGGGTGTCATCTCAGCGGCGCAGGTAGCGATGATGCCTGTAAGCGGCTCAGGCTGGAACGAACGCGCGCGGCCGGACGGCAGTACCGCGGAAAACAAAAACTCCAACTTTAACCGTGTTGGCCCCGGGTATTTCAAGACAATGGGGACCACTCTGCTGAGCGGCCGAGATTTTGATGATCGCGATACTGCAACGTCCCCAAAAGTCGCGATCGTGAATGAAGCCTTCGTGCGCGAGATCTTCGGTGGACAGAATCCGGTTGGGAGGTCTTACCGTGTCGATGGCGATGCTGGCAAGCCTGACCCGGTCTATCAAGTCATCGGAGTCGTTCGAAATACGAAGTACTACGAACTGCGTGAGGACTTTACACCCATAGGCTTCGTTCCGATGTCTCAGGAAGAGGACCCGGGCGCAAATGCGAGAATCGTCGTTCGCGCAGCAGCCAACAACATCGGCGACGTGATGACCGCCGTAAAGGCCACTGTCGCGGAAGTGCATCCCGAAATCGGGTTGGAGTTTCGAATCCTTACCCGGCAGCTCGAAGAGTCTTTGCTTCGGGAACGGCTCATGGCGACTCTCTTGGGTGCGTTCGGCTTCCTTGCGGCAATTCTCGCGACTATCGGCCTTTACGGCGTGATCGCCTACATGGTCGAACGGCGCCGTAATG
>DASQLD010000523.1:0-6184 GCA_035630195.1 Bryobacteraceae bacterium | reverse complement strand
CGCGACATTCTCGCCGAGCGTATCCGGGAGCGAGCTGTCGCCTGGGCGGTCGCCGCCGCCGACTCCTACGAAATCGACCGCATCAACATCTACCAGGCATCGCGCCTCGCCATGATGCGGGCGATCCGGCAATTGTCGCCGGCCTGCGATTACATCCTCACCGACGCCGTCCCGCTCGATATCGAAATACAAAACGAACCCATCATTCACGGCGACGCCCAAGTGCAGTGCATCGCTGCGGCATCAATCCTTGCTAAGACCTCTCGCGATCGTTGTATGAAAGAGTGGGATGCTGTATTTCCCGAATTCGGACTGGCACGGCATAAAGGCTACTGCACTGAGGAGCACACGCAAGCGCTCCAGAAATACGGCCCTACATTGTTGCACCGATTCAGCTTCGAGCCTGTCCGGCTCTCCTGCCAGCTTTCACTATGGTCGGGATACGATGAAAAGGGAGACGACCTGGTACAGCATGCTACAGCCTGAGGCGCCGTCCCAACTGGAGCTAGTCCCCCGTCCGAAGTACCGCTGGTATCACAAGACGGCCGGGCTGATCGCCGTCATCCTTCTGTTTGAGGTGGGTATTTTCCTCGTGGTCTGGCCGTGGGCCAGCGACTGGGATCTGACCTTCCTACCCTACTCGCTGCGGCAGATCTGGAATTCAAACTATTTCAAGGGCGCAGTGAGTGGTCTTGGAGTCTTAAACCTCTATTTGTTCTTTGTTGAGGTCTTCCGGCTCCGTCGATTCTCTGGACAAATGTGAGCCCGTTTTCCCCCCATTTGCGCCTTTTAGTGTGGAGGCTCAAATGGACATCCTGCTTGCGCAATTCTTCGCGACACCGATCCCGGAACCGGTCAGCCTTGGCTTAGTTTTAGGCGGTTTGGCCGTTGTATGGTTCCGCAGCTCGCAGATTATTCCTTCGAAGCGTCGTTAGGTTTTTGGGCGTACTCCAATACCTGCCCGTCAGCCACCAGTCGCGTACGGAGCTTTTCATACGGAACATCTTGTACGGCCAAGCCGCTGTCGATTGCCATGACTGCAGCCGTGGCTGCGGATTGTCCGAGAATCATAAAGACCGGCTCCATCCGAATTGATCCGTAAGCGATATGCGAACTGGACAAGCATACCGGTACTAGCAGATTCGCCGCCTGTCCCTTCTTCGACACCAAAGATCCGTACGAAATCTGGTAAGGACCGTTGGTACTAACTCCGATATCGCCCTCATTCTGCACGTGACCCTCAGGTGTGATGTAGCGCTGGATGTTGTGTGAATCGATGCCGTAGGATCCCATCCCGATAGACTCGGGTGTCGGGCGCTTCTTGGTGAGTTCGTTCTCCGTCATCACATATTTACCGATCATGCGGCGCGCTTCGCGCACATAGATTTGATGCGGCCAGTTCTTGTTATCTTTGAATTCGTCTTTCGCTAGACCCCATTTTGCGAACTCGGTGCGGACGTCTTCGGGAACGCGCGGGTCATTTGCGATGAAGTAGAGCAGGCCCTGTTGATAGTTCACGTGCTCCTGAACGATCTCGCGACGGCGTTCATAAGTGGCTTCGGGATAATCCCAATTTCGGCCGATGTTGTCGGTGCTGAACGGACCGTGGTTGTTCGTATCGGTTTTGCCATTTGGGATGGGATCGAACTTGTCGAACGTTTCGCGCCAACCTGCATTGAACACGCGGAGAAGTAATTCGTACTCCTTGGGATCGTAGCCGGTGGGCTTCGGAAACGGAACGCGATTGGCCGAAACCTGCGTAAGGCACATGCGGAAGCAATACGCCTGAACCTTCTTATCGCCCTCGCCATAGTTACCCGGATGCTCCGTGCTGATGCGAGGAAGAACACCACTCTTTGGATCGCCAGGCACTACATAAGGAGAGATCGGTGTCTTCACCGCGCCGAAATGATGGCGGTGATGAAGGACGCCGGTTTGGACGCCATTCCACTTCTCGTCGTAAGTCTTCGTCGATTCGCGGCCCACATGGTAGTCGACCTTGGCAGCCGCCATTAGATCGCCCTCGTAGGTGGCGTCGATAAACATCTTGGCGGAATAGGTCTTGCCGTCCAGCGTTTTGATGGACGTGATGCGGTCGCCTTCCTTTGTCACACCGTTCGCGCGGTCAAGCCAGGCATTGCGGACAATCGGGATTTTCGTTTCCTTCACCCACGCTTCGTAGACACGCTCGGCGACATTGGGTTCGAAAATCCACATGGTTCGATTCGTTTTGTCCATGGCTTCGGTACCCTGGCCCTTGTTGCCGAACTGCTCGCGTTTTTGCCAACGCCACGCGTCAGGCTTTTCGTAATGTTGCCAGACACGATGGTAGAACTCGCGCGAAAGCCCGCCGATCACCGCTTTGTTGCCGGAGTCAGTCCATCCAAGACCGCTCGCGGTAAGGCCGCCGAGATGTTTCTCCGGACAGACCATGATGACGGACTTATTCATGCGCTTCGCTTGGATAGCGGCCGTGACGGCGCCGGAGGTACAGCCGTAGATAAGAATGTCGGACTGTTGCGGCGCGGCAGCTAGAGTGATTGCCAGAAGGGAAAGAACTGTGAGACGCATTTGATTATCCCTACTACTCTATCCAGGCTAACGAACGGGTATACGATTTCGAATGGTGAATACGAACGTGAAATCCGCGGTAACTCTTCTACTGGTTGCTTTCGCCCTTAGCGCCCAAGATCCCTCTCGCAACGATGCGCCGCAAGCGATGCGCAAGGCGTCCGACTTTTATCGAGGCGAAGTTTCGACGGAAGGGGGCTACCACTACTTCTACACGGCCGATCTCAGCTATGGCCGCTCCGAACATGGTGAGGGATTGACGCAAATCGAAGTTCAGCGCGAGGCGACACCAACGTTGCTCTCGCATATCTCTACGCCTGGGCGGCTACGGGCGACCGCACCTTTCTCGAATACGCGCGCGCTGCTGCGAAGGCTCTGGTTCGAGGGCAATTGTGCAGTGGCGGCTGGGATTACATCATTGAGTTCGATCCCACAAAGCGCAAGGATCACCAGTATCGGGCGTTACTACGCTCGATGACAACAAGACGCAAGGCGCTACACGTGTGTTGATGCGCGTCGACGAGGCCTTGAAGTTCCAGGACGCGGAGATTCATGAAGCGGCGCTGTATGTGCTCGACAAGCTGGTGGGTGCTCGGTATCCGATTGGGGCGTGGCCGCAGAGATTCCGCAAGCCCGAGGATGCCAACCGGGCCTCCCATCAAGAAGAGCAAGCTATCCGGATTCCTGGTCAAAACAATCGCCCGGTCCGGAATACCGAAGCCATTACACCTTCAATGACAACTCCATTGCCGATGTGATCGATGTGATGCTCGAAGCCGCACGTATATAACGAACCGCGCTTCCGAGCGTCGGCTGAGAAGGGCGGCAACTTCATCCTTCTCGCGCAAATGCCGGAGCCTCAACCCGGCATGGGCTCGGGTCTTCGAGCCACCTTCTGTTACTGGTGGCGAATCTCAAGGCATCATGCGAATCCTGATGACGCTCTACCGCGAAACCGGCGATCGCAAGTATCTCGAGCCAATTCCGAAAGCAATCGCGTATTTAAAGCGATCCTTCGTCCCTCGCACCGACGTGGAGGCTTTTCGACGCTTGCCCCGAAGGCCCGGCACTGGCGCGATTCTACGAACTGAAAACGAATAAGCCGCTCTACATAGCGAAGAGCAGCCGCATCAATGCGGCGGGTTTGGGTAGCAAGATGGTAGACGGCTACCAGATCAGTTATACGCCCGAGTCAGTGATCACCCATTACGGAGTTGTCGTCTCGGGACGGGAAATCGCCACCCTCGAAGACGACTATCGCAGCCTCGTGGTGGCTGATCCGAAATCGATTCGTAGACCCGCCAATTTGCAAGGGTTGTCGCCGTGGAATGAGCGCCGGGCGGCACGAACGAATGTGACGGGACTTGCTGCTGAGGCGCAAGGGAAGATTCAGCAGATGGACGAACGAGGCGCCTGGACCAAGACGGGAACGATCGGCCGTGACAATCGGCTCGTCTTCCCGTATGCCGCAAAGGATATTGTTTTGCGCATCGGACGTGGGCGGTCCGACGGGTCCGCCGGCGAAGGGCAAGGCACAGGATCGCAGATTATTCAGTTAAAGGAGAACGATACCGTCGAGATTTTCGCGGGATCACAGGCGCCGCGGAAAAGATTATAAGCTCGGCTGACTTTGCGAAAAATTTGATGTCACTGGCAGATCACGTGCGTGAGACACGGTAAAAGCCGAGATTGTAACGAAAGACACACGATGGCGTCAAACTTTGTGGAGGTTTCATAACCATGAAACACGTTTTCTCATTTCTGACAACCTCTTTAGTGCTCACGTGCGCCACCATGCTTGCGGGTCAGGCGCCGCCTGCCGACAAGGCCGAGACCCGAGCACGTACCGAAGCTAAGAACGCCGAAGGGGACGTGAGCTATGGCCGTATCAAGGAACTAACCGCTGCGTCGAAGGTGGTCATTGATATCGATGACGCGCCAGACAAATCATTTGACCTGAAGGACAAGGACCTTACCGTCAAACTCGGCAAGGACCTAAAGGTCGGCGATCCGGTTAAAGTGACCGAACACTCGGCGCTCGGTAAGACAAAATCGGTCACCATTATGAAGCACGCAGGCGGCGGTGTAACGCATGGAGACAAGGATCCCCACAAGAAATAACGTTGTCAGCGACTGGCTTTAAGATCTTGGAAGAGCGCAAAAACTCCTCCCTGCGGATCCGCCAGAATAGCGATGCGTAACACGTCCTCCATTGTTGACGGAGGCATGTAGACAGCTCCACCGAGCTCCTTCGCTTTGGCCGTTACCGCATCGCAATCCGTCACGGCGAAGTAAATCATCCAGAACGGCGGCGTGCCGGGATCCCGGTACTTTGATGGCGGAATACCGCCAATCATCACGTCGCCGTTTTGAATGTGCATATAGCCCGTCGGGTCTTTCTCTCCCACCTCAACTTTCCATCCGAATAGATCCTTGTAGAAGCGTTTGGCGTTCTCAACGTTGTTCGTGCTGAGATCAGCCCAGCTCAGTGTGTTGATCTCCCCTACAATTTCCAATCCCTCGCTTTTATACGCCTGCCACACCGCGAACGCGGCCCCTGTGGGATCTTGGATCACTGCCATGCGTCCCATGTCGAAAACATCGAAAGCGGGAGCTAGAATATTCGCCCCCAACTCTTTCGCGCGTGCGGCGGTGTTGTCCGCATTCGGTGTGGCGATATAGAGCAGCCAATGGGAAGGGACACCCTGACTTCGCTGCTCAGGGCGCATGCTATAGGTCGCTCCTACATTCAAGCCTTGGAGTTGGAAAGTAGAGTAGACTTCATTCGGACCCATAGGATGGTCGATGACGTCCCACCCGAATAAGGACGTGTAGAAGCGTTTCGCGCCTTCTTGGTCAGTTGTGGCAAGTTCTATCCAACTGAACGAACCGGGCAAGTTTTTTTCAACCTTGGGCATGCGGGGAGTATAAACCAATCTGCGCTGGCGTTGATACCATGGCCTTGGCTGCATGGGACGCTTTCCTTTCTCAATCGTGCTCGTGGCGTGGTCATACCTCTGCTCGGCGGCCGACCATCACAGCGTTACGCTACACGGAGGCCCATCGCACGACGGCCGTTACCTCTCGTTCGTGGACGGGGCTACGGGAGAGTTGGCGATTCGCGAGACCGCGACCGGCCTCTCGCGAAACATTACGACCAAGCCTGCAGGCTCGAAAGAGTTCGCATATTTTTCGTCGATCTCACGTGACTCGCGCAAGGTTGCTTACGCATGGTTCAACGACGAAGGATTTTATGATCTTCGTGTCGTCGATATCGACGGCTCCAATCGGCGCGTACTTTATCGCAATGAACAGGCGGGCTTTGTGCAGCCGTGCGCATGGGCGCCCGACGGGAAACAGATCCTCACATTGTTTTTCAGGAAGGACAACATCAGCCAGATCGCGCTGGTTCCAGTAGACGGCGGGCCGCCAAAGATTCTTCGATCTTTGCATTGGGTCTATCCGAAGCGCATGGACATGTCTCCCGATGGCCGGTTTATCGTCTACGATTCGTTTGCGGCTACTGATGCGGGTGAGCGGACGATCTTTCTGCTTGCGGTGGATGGCGCCAAGGAAACGAAGTTAGTGGACAAACCCGGAAATCATCTTTTTC
>DASQLD010000522.1:0-3292 GCA_035630195.1 Bryobacteraceae bacterium | reverse complement strand
TTCAGCGCCGGGTTGGCGTCGGTTCTGATTGCCATTGGATTAGGGATCATCTACGCGAAGCAGTGGATTCCCGAGTCAAAGAATATGGCAAATTCGCCCTTGTTACGGGTTATGCCGGTGCTTTCGGCGTTTGTGATTTTGCTGGTCGGGCTACTGATGACAGCCGCGTCGTTGGGGTGGGTGAAGCCGGAACGCTTGTTCGGGTAGCGCTTCAAAGGAGGTCTGCGGTTCGGAGGAGAGCCGGATCGTCAAGTATGGAGCTTACAGAGCCATGCTTCACGATGCGGCCCTGTTGCAGAATGCATCCGGTTTGCGCGAAGTCTTCTATTCGGCTGAGTTCATGGGTTGCGGTAATCACAGTGGTCGATGCCGGTAGAGCCTGGAGAAAAGCAATGAGTTGCCCCTGGCTCTTGGGATCGAGCGCGGCCGTGGGCTCATCGAGCAGAAGTACGTCCGGCTTGACGACGAGCACGGATGCCAGCGCTACTCGTTTCTTTTCGCCACCCGACAGAAGATAAGGGGCTCGGTCGCGTAGCTCGGCGATATTGAACAGGTTCAAGGCTTCCTCGACTGCGGCAATCACTTGTTCGCGTGTCCATCCGAGCTGCAGCGGTCCGAAGGCTATTTCATCGAAGACGGTCGCGTTGAAGAGTTGAACGTCGGGATCTTGAAAAAGAAGGCCGACGCGGCGACGGAAGGCGATTAATAATTGCGGATCGGCCAATCGCGCTTCGGTGAGTTCTACTCCATCGAAGTGGATGCTGCCTGAAGACGGGAGATAGAGGCCATCGAGCAATCGGAGAAGCGTCGACTTGCCGGAGCCGTTTGAGCCGAGCAGAACGACTCGCTCTCCGGCTGTGATGTTGAGATCGATATTCTCAAGAGCGTTGCGCGCGCCGTAACGAAAGCTCAATTGACGTACTTCGAAAAGGCCCATGGGCTATTTCAACAGAAGGGGCAGAAATGCGCCGGCGGGCATCGCAATTGCTACTGCCCAGTCGCGAGGCCGCATGCGAAACGTCTGTAAGAGGAAGACATCACCATTGTAGCCACGGGCTCGCATCGCCAGATAGACTTCTTCGCTTAACACGAGTGTTTTGGTGAACAGTACACCGACGCTCGATGTAGCCATCTGACGCTGTTGTTTCGTCGATAGGATACCGATGCGCCGACTCTCTCGGGCTTCAAACATGTCTTGCGCGGTCTGGAGGAGCAGGACGATGTAGCGGCAGGTGAGCGCGAGAATGACGACGAGCGCCACGGGAACGCGAAGTACGCGCAGCGCCTTTAGGACGTGCATCCATGGTGTCGACAGAATCAAGAGTGCCGGGAATGTGGCAGCGGTCTCGACTCGGAGGATGAGCAATGCCGCTGTCTTGAGACCGTGGTCGGTGATCTGAATTCCAAACGGGAGTTGGATGATTGGGTTTCCCGGCGTCGTAAACATTGCCGGGCCCGCGAGGACGAAGGTCAACAAGAAGATGCCCGCCCAGGCGCGCGCAGCGAGGACCTTCAATGGAATTCGTGACGCAATCGCTAGTAGGAGACCGAAAACCAACATCGCGGCGAGGGCTTCGGGATGGCGTGTGGAACTTGCCGCGAGGACCATGGCGCCGAGACCGACGATCTTCGAGCGGGGGTCGAGGCTTTGGAGGAAGCCTGGCGTATGCGCGAATTCATCGGCATAGAACGTTTTGCGAGCAGCAGCGTGGAGATCAGATGCGGTGCGCGCAAGGAATCCGCTGCCAGGAACGAACTGGCTCACGTTCGTGCGCGCCTGACGATCCAGGCAACGATCTGGGACGCGAAAATTACGAGGCCCACACCGAAGATGCCCGACATCATGTATCCGAATGATTCGCTTTTGAGAAATACGGGAGCGTAGTCGGGGACCGGCGCTGTCCAAATGCTGGAAAGTTTCGCGAGGCCCTGTGGAGGATGCACAGGTAGCGGCGCGTTGAGAGAAGCCGCGGCGATCTGCTTACGCGCTTCCGGATCTGCGAAGTCGGATGCGCCCCATTCTCCCCAAGCTGTTCCTGCGGCGAGGATGCCGAGCGGCGTGAGCATCAGCAGAATGCCGAGGACCATCCATAGACGGCGGGTGGAAGTTTGCTGTGGCTCGGTTGTAGTTGCGTTTCCAAGGAGTGTGGGGTCGGTGCGCTGGATGAACGCGGTGAGGCCTGAAGCGACGAAGAACTCCGCCAAGCCGGCGATGGTGAGGTGACCGATCATCATTGCAGGAATGGCGATGTGCAGCGGATAGGGGGCGTAGAGGGGCGCTCCGTTCGCATCGCGGAAGAGCGATGGTTGTATGCCGAACTCGATCGCCGTGGCAAGAGCGGCGACGTTCAAACCGACATAGCCGGCAAGACCGGCGGCGAAGACACGTCTCGGCGAGCCGGCTGCAGCGGAGACGGTGAGGAGTTTATATACGCCCCACGTGGCTAGTGATCCGAGGATAGCGATATTGAAGCAGTTGGCGCCGATGGCAGTGATGCCGCCATCGCCGAAGATGATCGCCTGGATTGCCAGAGCCACGGAAATGGAAAGCATCGAGGCCCAAGGTCCCAGCACCACCGTGGCTATGCCGATCCCGGTTGCGTGTCCCGTTGTGCCGCCGGGAAGCGGGATGTTGAACATCATCAATACGAACGAGAAGGCCGCGAACAACGATATCCGCGGCATCAGACGGCTATGGAGCAGCCGATTCGTACGTTTTGCGGCGACGTACCAGAACGGCGCTGCGCCGACATAAAGGGCCGCGCACGTGGAAGGACTGAGATATCCGTCGGGGATATGCATTGATGGCCGTTACTACGACCGTAGCACGAACCTTAGAATCGTGTGCGTGGTTGTCGTTGCACAGTTAAAAGGTTTGAGAAACAGTCTTGGCTGGAAATAGTCGAATATGGCGTGACGTCGCTGCTTTTGAGTTTCCTACTTACCGCGGTCTTTTGGAGTGATCGGGGCCCTGTTGAATCGTTGGATTTGGCTGGCGGGCCGGGTGGAGCCGCCAAAGCTCCGAAGCCACCATTTACTTTCGTGTCAGAGGACAAGGGTGGCACGGCGCCGAAGGTGAACGTCCGCGACAGCGCCGGAGGGCAATGGATCGTGAAGTTCGGTGAAGAAGTGAAGGCGGAGAACTTTGCATCGCGGATTGTATGGGCGGCGGGGTACTTCGCGGATGCAACATATTTCGTGCCCAGCGGCAAGATCGAGGGTGTGGGCGAGTTAGGTCGCGCGAAGGAGTTCGTTCGCGACGGGAACTTCACTAACGCTCGTTTTGAATTGC
>DASQLD010000521.1:0-17874 GCA_035630195.1 Bryobacteraceae bacterium | reverse complement strand
CGCGAGTTCGGAAAACAGAAGGGGATTCTCTGCAAATCATATCCGAACCGCAGAACTCCCCGGCGACGGACACGGTCGACAAGGTTCTCGCCGGGTTTGAGCGGCTCCGGATTCGGGCCGGCCGCTGCAAGCACACCGGATTCGGCAGGTCTTTCGAGCAACTGCATTCCCACGATAACCCTGTCTTTGGTATAAGACCCCTCCAGTGTTTTGCCGAGGAAAGCATGTACGCCGAACGCGGAGATCGCCGCTAGCGCCAGCGATCCGACAGCATACCCAACCGCCCGATTCCAGTAAATACGGAGGAGGCCATGGAAAGCGGCCACAGCCAGAACGGCGAAGACAAATACATGCATTCCTCCGAGCACCACGCGTACGCGGTCAGTGTAGACGCTCGAAACCACGAAAAGGTGGAACATGTCATTTGGCAGTTTCAACAGATCGAGGAGAAACGGGATGCCGATCACGGGAGCTACAAATGAGACGAGAAGAGTTGCGCCGAGAAAGACCGGGTAATTACTGGCATCCATCGGATTCCCGACAAACCAAGCCGTGAACGGGATGAACATGAAGATGACGAAAGTCCCGAGGTTTGGAAAAGGGTAGATTAGCGGCACGATAATATCGGCTTCGGGAAATTTGCCGTCGGCGTCGAGGGTCGTTCTCGTCCGGAACAACTCTTTCACATTCTCGATCATTTGCGGCATGACGAGAATGATCTTGCCCGTCACGAAGATCAATAGAAGCGTGTCTTTCGAAACACGGAACACGTCACGAAACTTGAAAGGCGTTAGGGCGGCCACGATTCCGGGCAGGATAAAAAACGTCAACACCACAGCAGCAACCGTATAGGAAAGCAGGTAAGCTTCCAACCTGCCGATCTCTTCGAAGGTCATCGTGCCGGCCGCCGACGCGGTGATACCGAAGACACCGACCGGCGTGAAATTGATAGCGACTTTATTCACCTGCACCAGCGCGTCCGTGACAGTGTCAAGCATTCTGATCACTTCGGTTTTGTTCTTGAGCGGGATCAGACCGATTCCGACAGCGATGGAAAATAGCACTATGGCCGGGATGGTTCCGGAGGCGAGTGACTGAAATGGGTTAGTCGGGACAAACAGCCCCACCAAATCGAGTGGTTCCCGCGTGTCGATCGTGCTCCGGCTGAAAAAAGCAGCAGACGGCAGTTCTGGAAAGGACAGCGGGATCACAAGCAGAGTGACGCATCCGAGCGCAAGGAAAAAGGCGAGGAGGCTCCCTCCCACAAGCAAAAGTTTCCGGCTTTGTTCGAGTGACAAGCGTCCGATATTGGCGATCAGCGATGCGACGATATAGGGCAGCACCGTCATCTGCAGGAGGCCAACGAACACGTCGCCGATGACACCCACTCCCCGCGCATACTCTCCAAAAAACAGCCCGCAGAGAATGCCGCCGCAGAGGCCGATGAGTATCTTCATCGAAAGACTCATGGGCTTGCGAGTCGAGCGCGAATGTTTCAGTGCTGGTTGCGCCATGAGTTTGCGTGATCAGGATGCAAGGGGCGTACGTCAGGTCCAGATTATCTGGTCGTGACTATCTCACGCTATAGGCAGTCTCTGACGGTACTGTTCTACATCCGGCGCGTTATATCCTTTGCAACGGGAGTTTCGCAGCCTCGATCTGTTTGTTCGAACCACATTGATCCGCCCGCACGCTACTCAATCAGGAAGACCCAAGGTCCAGCGAAGGGTACGCCATGTGAACGAATCCGAGTCACGAGAACCACACCCGCGTCTGGCGGGTATCTCATTCAGAAAATAAAGAAACTCGATATTTCCATTCGCATCATGCCTGTTACCGGAATGGACGCGGAATGAAAGATTCATCCTACCCGAACGTGCGTGGTAAGTCCCTTTGGGGGACGGCATTGCCATCGTGTGGTGATTCCTGTTGGAAGGCTTGACCGACCCTCTATGTCGCAACTAAGGATACTGGCGCCATTGTCCGGCCAGGTTTGGCCCCTCGAACGCGTCCCCGATCCGGTCTTCGCACAGAAGATGGTCGGTGACGGACTTTCTATCGATCCTACGGACGCTATGCTCGTGGCGGGCTGTGATGGCGAGATCGTCTCTGTTCACGCGGCGGGACATGCCCTCACCTTGCGCGCACACGATGGCTTGGAAGTGTTGATGCACGTGGGAATCGACACGGTGATGCTGAAAGGCGAAGGATTCCATCCGCGCGTGAAGTCCGGCGACAGAGTGCGCACTGGCACTCCGCTGATCGAGTTCGACCTTGATTTCCTAGCCACACACGCGAAGAGTTTACTGACCCAGATCATTGTCGCGAACAGCGAGCGCGTGACGTCGTGGGAACGCGCAAGCGGGTACGTGTCCGCCGGAAAGGACGCGCTGCTCACGGTCATCTATGCGGCGGAGAAGGACGCCGCTTCTGCGCCGGCGGCGGCCACGATCACCTCTGAAGCCATTGTGATTCCGAATCCCACCGGGCTGCATGCACGGCCCGCGGCCGTGCTGGCGAACATGGCCAAGAGTTTTCAGTCAGCCATAAAACTCCAGATGGGCGACCGGCAGGCCAATGCGCGCAGCGTGACCGCCATTATGGGCCTGGAAGTAACGCACAGCGCGAAGGTGCAGGTGTTGGCCAGCGGTCCCGATGCGGCAGCCGCCGTGGAGAAACTGTCCCGGGTGCTGAGGGAGGGCTGCGGGGACGAGGGCTGCGTACCGGCTCCGGCGCCGGCGACGACGACCATATCGCCTTCGGCAGCTCCGGCGCCACGGCGCAAGTCTAACGACCCGTTTGTACTGTCTGGTGTTCCAGCCTCACCTGGGTTCGCTGTCGGCGAAGTCTTCCAGGTCCGCCGCACAGAAATCGTAGTCACCGAAGCCGGCGCCGGTGTCAAAGACGAGCACCGCCGCCTTGAGGCCGCCATTGCCACTGCGCAGGGACAGCTCGCAGCATTGCGAGCGCAACTGCACGCCAAAAGCGATCCTGCAAAAGCGGCAATCTTTGCCGCGCACGAGGAATTGGTCTCCGACCCTGACCTTCTCGAGATTGCCGAATCCGCCATCGCGAAGGGGAAAAGCGCTCCGTTTGCATGGAAGAAGGCGGTTACGACACACGCGGACCGGCTTGCCGGGCTGCGGAATCAATTGCTCGCTCAGCGAGCCAACGACCTGCGCGATGTGGGCCTGCGGGTACTGTCGATCCTGACGGGAGAGGAAATCTCGCAGCCGGAGTACCGGCCAAACTCTGTCCTCATCGCTGAAGATCTCACACCCTCGGATACAGCGGCGCTCGATCGCTCGCGCGTGGTCGGCTTTTGCACTACACGCGGTGGCGCCACTTCCCATGTGGCGATCCTCGCCCGTTCCTTGGGCATTCCCGCGCTGGCGGGTATTGAGCCGGCTGCCCTCGAAGTGCCGAACGGGAGTGTCGTCATTCTCGACGGCAATAAGGGCACTCTGCGGCTGCACCCCTCGCCAGAAGAAGTGACCCGCATCCGCCAGGAGCAGGAGCGTTCCGAAGAGCGCCGCAACAAGAACTTCGAGCACGCACACGAACCCGCTATCTCCCTCGATGGCGTACGCATTGAGGTCCTCGCCAACATCGGTGGACTTAAGGACGCCATGCAGATCAGCGATCTCGGCGGTGAGGGAGTGGGTCTGCTGCGGTCCGAATTTCTCTTCATGGAACGCCCCGATGCGCCGACGGAAGAGCAGCAGTTCGAGACCTATAAGGCTATCGCCCAGGTCGTGGGTCCAAATCATCCACTGATCATTCGCACGCTGGACGTCGGAGGCGACAAGCCGCTTATCTACCTACCGATTCCAAAGGAAGACAATCCTTTCCTCGGTGAACGCGGTGTGAGGGTCTGCCTCGACCGCCCCGAGATTCTCCGCGCTCAGCTTCGAGCGATACTTCGCGCGTCGGCTTTTGGAAAGGTCAGGGTCATGTTTCCCATGATCGCTACGCTGGACGAATTGCGGGACGTGAAGGCGGTCCTCGCCGAGGAAGCTGAGAGCCTGGGTGTGGCGCCGATACCCGCCGGAATCATGGTGGAAGTTCCTGCGACTGCTGTGATGGCCGCACAGTTTGCCCGCGAAGCAGACTTCTTTTCCATCGGAACCAATGACCTTACGCAATACACGCTCGCAATGGACCGGGGGCATCCGAAGCTCGCTCCACAGGTAGACGGTCTTAACCCAGCGGTCCTCAGGCTGATTGCTCACACCGTCAAAGGCGCCCAACCGCAAGGCAGACAAGTGGGAGTTTGCGGAGGCATCGCGAGCGATCCGCGCGCCATACCCATCCTGCTGGGAATCGGGGTGGACGAACTCAGCGTCAGCCTGCCGGCAATTCCCGCAGTGAAGGCGCAGATCCGCACTCTGCGCATCGACGCCTGCCGGGAACTCGCAGAGCGGGCCCTCGCAGCAGAGTCCGCGGGACAAGTGCGCGCTCTCGTTCCTGACCCCGACGGCGAACCCTCAACATCCACTCTGAACACCCGGTGAACGATATGGCCTCCTCGAGCACTTTCGCGTTTCTTCAGAAAATAGGCAAGTGCATGATGCTGCCGGTATCCGTGCTGCCGGTCGCCGGTATCCTGCTCGGCGTCGGCAGCGCCAATTTCACATGGCTGCCCGAGGCGCTTTCACAGGTCATGGCCGCGTCAGGCAGCGCGATTTTCGGAAACCTGCCATTGCTGTTCGCCATCGGCGTAGCGATCGGGCTGACTGAAAACGACGGCGTAGCCGCGCTTGCAGGAACTGTGGGTTATGTCGTCTTCCTGGCCGCCTTGGGGCTTTGCGCCAAACTCCTGGGGATCGAAACCAAGCCCATTATGGGCATCGATTCGATCGAGACCGGCGCTTTCGGCGGCATCTGTGTGGGTCTCATCGCTGCGTGGGCGTTCAATCGCTTCTACCGGCTTCAACTGCCAAGCTATCTGGGTTTTTTCTCGGGCAAACGGTCAGTGCCCATCATCACTGCATTTTCGGTGATCGCGCTCGGGGCTGTACTCAGTTTCGTATGGCCGCCGGTAGCCGTAGTGATTCGACGATTCTCCGACTGGGCTGTGCACGGCAGTCCCGCGCTCGCGTTCACGATCTACGGAGTAGTCGAGCGATCACTCATCCCATTCGGACTTCACCACGTCTGGAACGTCCCGTTTTTCTTCCGCACCGGCGCGTACACCGATCCCGCGACCGGCGCCGTGGTGAATGGCGAAATCGCGCGTTTCATCGCCGGTGATCCCACGGCAGGCAATATGAGCGGCGGCTACCTTTTCAAGATGTTCGGGCTTCCTGCCGCCGCGCTGGCGATCTGGCGCTCCGCCAGGCCGGAGCAGCGCACAAAAGTCGGAAGCCTCATGATCTCCGGCGCCCTAACAGCGTTTCTGACCGGTATCACGGAGCCTATCGAGTTTGCATTTATGTTTGTGGCTCCGCTGCTTTACATCACCCACGCAGTGCTTGCCGGCGTAGCATACTTTCTATGCGTTGAGCTGGGCATCAAACACGGCTTCACCTTCTCGCACGGGCTCATCGATTACATCGTGCTCTTCCCGAAATCACAGGGGGCGTTGTGGCTTCTGGTGATCGGACCGATTTGGGCAGCACTATACTACGGTATCTTCACCTTCGCGATCCGCCGCTTCAACCTGCTGACGCCAGGACGCGAGGTGGAGGATGAAGCGGCAAAAACAGCGCGAGCCGTGTCTGGCGACCAGTTCGCTCTTCAACTGGTGCGCGCGTTTGGCGGACGGTCGAACATCGTCAGCCTCGACGCGTGTATCACCCGACTGCGCGTCCAAGTGGGGGATATCACGAAGGTCAGCAGCGACAAACTCAAGGCGCTCGGCGCTGCCGGTGTGGTCGTTGTCGGTGACGGGATTCAGGCGATCTTTGGCACACGCAGCGATAATCTCAAGACCGAGATGCAAGACTATCTTAAGAGCGCGGGCCCGGAGGCGGACGAAATCGAAGAAGCTTCGCCGGTGAAGACGCCAACGCCCGCCGGCATCCAACCACGCCTGCGCGACGCCGATGCTCCGCGAAGGGCAAGTGACTGGATCGACGCACTGGGAGGCAAGACAAATATCCTCCGGCTCGACAGTTGCGCCGAGACTCGTCTGCGAGTGGTGGTGCACGATGCAGGACAAGTCCGCGAAGACGTGCTGCGCGCCGCCGGCATAGCCGCAGTCGTCAAACTCGACGGTCAGGTCTTCCACCTGCTGGCGGGCCTCAACGCCGACCAGTACGCCGCCGAAATGCGCGGCCAGCTCGCTGGCCCTGTGACCGGTGGATTAGCTCTAGTGAAAGGAGCGACGGTCGCTTGAAAAGTACGGCACAGCCTCTATTTCGATGCGCGTTGTTGATACTGTGCTTCGCTGTCCCATCGCTGTATGCGGACGAAGTGGACGAGATCCGAAAGGAACTTGCTGAACTCAAGCAGGACTATCTTCGCCGGGTCGGAAGTCTCGAGTCCCGGCTGGCTCAGCTTGCCGCGGCGCAATCGAAAGGGATCGAGACCGACAAGCAGATTATGGAGCAGGCCGTTCGCGCAGAGGTCAAGGCAGTTGAAACGGCGAACCAACTCGAGGATGCCCAGGCGCAGATTCGGCAGAACAAGGCTGCCATTGACCGATTCTCTTCGACACCGCTGTTCGACAAGAAGGAAGCCTCCGAGACCGACAAAGTATTTGAATTCCACGGCTACGCGCGGTCCGGCTATGGCATCAATGAACGCGGCGGTCCACAAACCGCTTTCCAGGCGACCGGAGCGCTGTCGAAATACCGGTTAGGGAATGAAGCGGAAACGTATTCGGAACTGGTTTTCGTAAACAACTGGCTGAATCCGGAGCGAGACACAAGCAAAGCCTGGTTCAAGTCCGAGTTTATGGTGATGGCCAAAACGCTGAATCTGCAGACGTACGACCCGTCCAGCGAATTCAAGCTTCGCGAAGCGTTTGTGCAGGGCGGCAACCTTTTTCCGGGCCGCTTCGAGAAGGCAAAATTCTGGGCCGGTAACCGGTACTACATGCGACAGGACATTCACATCACCGATTTCTGGTACACCGATCTCAGCGGCTATGGGGGTGGTGTAGAGGATGTCCCGCTCGGGAATGCCCTCGCGTCACTTGCCTATATCGGCTCGACACAGCCTTCGTCTCCGAATGTGACCACCGGGAACGTCGCGAAAAGCACCATCGATGCTCGCATTATGGGGTTGAAGGCGCCCGGCGGTCAGATCAATGTCTGGTACGATTATGCCTTCGCGAAATCTGGCCGGGTGACATCAGATGGCGTCACCCTTCCGTCGGCGGACGGTCACGCGATAGGATTGCAGCACAAACGAACCGAGTTTTTTGGTGGGCATCACACGATCATTTTTCAAGTAGGAACTGGAGCGGCAAGCAACCTGGTGTCGACGGCGCAATCGCCCACGCAGAATTGGCGGCATGCGAAAACGTATCTTTTTTCGGATCATTCGCTTATCCAACCCAACAACAAATTCGCCATCATGCCCATCTTCGTCGCAGCCTGGAATCACACGGGCGACCCGGGAAGCGGTTACAGGCGTTGGATCAGCACCGGGGCGCGACCTGTCTGGTTTTTCAACAAACATGCCTCGCTCGCGTTCGAAGCCGGATTTGACAACGTAGACGATCCACTCGGACGTTATGAGGGCTGGCTACGCAAATTCACCATCGCGCCGCAGATCGGCGCTGGACCGGAATTCTTCTCGCGCCCTGTCCTACGGCTTTTCGTCACCTACGCCAACTGGTCGGATAGCCTTCGCGGCTACGTTGGCGGCAATGCCTATACCGGTCGCCAACAGGGCTTGAGTGCGGGCCTCCAAATGGAAGCGTGGTGGTGATCTGCGCCGCCATACACCTCTGTTGCGAGGATCGTGTGGCGGAGACCTGAACACGTCGGTGGTCCGATCACGCAGATCACTGAACCCTATCAAGCCGACGAAGGACTTGTCCGGATGACAAACAGGGAAGACGCCGCAACGTCACAGGGAAACGACTCGCAGGCGAAGACAAGCCAATCCGGCGCAGTGCGGGACCCGACGCCTCGAATCGAGGATCACGCATTGATCGGAGACATGCGCACGGCGGCCCTTGTCGCGAAGGATGGCTCGATCGACTGGATGTGCCTCCCCGCCTTCGACTCGGACGCCTGCTTCGCGGCGCTGGTCGGCACACGCGACAACGGGTATTGGAAGGTCGCGCCAGCCGTTCCGGTCACGTTGGTTCGCCGGCGCTACCGAAAGGACACTTTAATCCTTGAAACGGACTTCGTCACCCAAACAGGTACGGTAAGGCTCATCGATTTCATGCCGCCATGTCGGGACCGCGACTACTCTCAGGTCTACCGGTTCCTCCAGTGCATCGACGGGACAGTACCGGTGCGCTCCGAGATTTCGCCGCGCTTCGCGTTCGGGCGAGCCGTGCCTCGCGTCGTGTCGACCCACGGTGTGACAAAGATGTACGCCGGCCCCGACGCCCTGTACCTGCGGGGTGGACCCATTGGGGGATCTCCGTCACCCGTTGCCGATTTTCAGCTCTCACACGGGGGAGAGGTCTGGTACTCGCTCAGCTACGGACTCTCGTATGAAGAGGCGCCTCAAGAGATCGACTTCTCCCAAGCCGAGCGTGACACGGAGGAGTTCTGGATTCGCTGGTGCGCTACCCTTCGGCTGCCGTCACTCTACCCGGAGACTGTGATCCGTTCACTGATCACGCTCAAGGCTTTCATCTACAAGCCGTCGGGCGGCATGGTCGCTGCGCCCACGACGTCGCTGCCCGAAACACTGGGCGGCATGCGCAACTGGGACTATCGTTTCTGTTGGCTCCGCGACGGGGCGCTCGGCATCCACGCCTTCATTCTTGCGGGTTTGCGTGAGGAGGCGCGTGCGTTCTTCGATTGGATTCTTCGGGCTGTTGCCGGTGATCCGGCGCAGGTACAGATCATGTACGGCATTCGAGGCGAAAGACGCCTCACCGAGGTGGAACTCGATTGGCTCGATGGTTACGAAGGAGCCAAGCCGGTGCGCATCGGCAACGCCGCCTACGACCAACGCCAACTCGACGTCTTCGGTGAGCTGGCGGCAGTGATCTACGAGGCGGGCCGACACTTTGACAACCATCGTCCCGAGGCCGTAAATGCGTTGATGGGCATCGCGCGTTATGTTGCCACCGTATGGCAGCATCCAGACCGCGGCATTTGGGAGATGAGGGGTCCGGAGCGATCTTTCACCGCTTCGAAGGTGTCAGCGTGGACTGCGCTGGATCGAGCGATCCGATACGCCGAAGAGCACGGTCTTGACCTCCCCATCGACGACCTGCGAGTGACTCGCGCCACCATCTTCGATGAGGTGTGCCGCGAGGGATTCAACTCCGAACTCAACACCTTTACCCAATACTACGGGGGCACGGGTCTGGACGCGAGCCTCCTCTTTATACCTTTGAGCGGCTTCTTACCGGCTACCGACCCGCGCGTTGTCAGCACCATCAAGGCAATGGAGCGCGAGCTTCTCCAGGGTGGGTTGTTGCTTCGCTACAAACCAGAGGAACAAGTAGAGGGGCTCTCCGGGGAGGAAGGCGTATTTCTCGCCTGCTCATTTTGGTTAGTGACGGTCTATAAAATGATGGGCAGAGAAGAGGACGCTCACAGCCTCTTCAAGAGAGTGATCTCAACCGCCAACGATCTCGGATTGCTCGCCGAGGAGTACGACCCGACAAGCCAGCGCCAACTTGGCAACTTCCCACAGGCGTTCAGCCACTTCGCGTTGGTAAACGCGGCCTTCGCCCTTGCTGGGGCTGAGGTGAAGGCGGGGGACGATGCGTGAACGACATTGGACCTCGCAGCCCCGCAGATACGGAACCAGCACGGCTATTGTTGTTCCAGACTCACGCTCCTGGCCCGACACGTGATCTCACGGATCCGCTTCGAAACGTTCCAGGGTTTTTGGGCGCAATTACGCGTTAACCTCCGATCCAGCGATTCGAAGGCGGAAAGAGGACAGAGGCCGCGCCCCACCTACGGATGTCCGCGGCCTTCCTTCGACTTAATGCACCGGTCGCAAAAACAGATTGACCGTACGATTGCCGATCTTTCGACCGTGTTTAACGCCCTCTTCAGTGGACTCGCGGAAGTGAAGGCCTGCGAAGATCCGCGAAAGCGCATTCTCCTCCGCGGCCTGAGAGAAGCTCGCGAATGACCGGAATACAGGCGATGGATCCGTGCACTTCTGCCCGGCCGGCAGCGTCAGGCTGCAGACTCGAAAGCTGATGTTGTCGGTCCCGAAGAACTCTTTGAGAACCTGCGCCGCTGCGCCGCCTTCGAGGCTATGTCCGGAGTTGTAGTCGGGATTGGGATAATTCGGCTCCAGCGGCGTCCACCTCGGATCACCCATTGTGTCAGGATTGTTGTCATCGTCGGCTAAGTGGACCGCCGTGACCGGGCGCCAGAAGTTGTAGCGACCCTTGGTGTCAGCGTTACCGATGTAACCATCGGCCATTGCGAGGTTGAGTAAGCCGAACAGCCGCGCGTTCTCCCACAGTTCGAGTCCTCGGCTGGCCGAAACGCTTCTAGCCATCCGGTTCCATGCGAGCGGTGAACTTTCGAGCCAGAATAAAGCAATCTGGGTCTGCTCCGGTGTGCGCGCGCTCGGAGTAGTCCCGCCATTACCGCCGAATGTTTTTACCTCGTTGAAGTCAGCTGCGTATCTCTTGCTCTTTGTCTTGTACGGAGGCCCCGGACCGAACTGCGAGGCGTGGTTGAGCACGAAGGGAGTGACATTGCCCCATCGGGTTCCGAATGTGAAGTTGACGCCGGGCGGGTAGCGAAACTCGCCAGGATCGGTACCCTGCGGGTAGTTGAAATCCTGCAATGGCTGATCTGAACCATCCCCGGTACGCAAGGCAATAATGGCAGCGGCCGAAGCCTGTCCTACTTGAATACCTTGCATTCTGGCTGCATTATTCGGGAGTGCAGCAATCGCGGCGGAATAGTCGGCTTCGACGCCGGCGATGGCTGCCTTAACGCATGCCGGATCGACCGGAAACTGGCCAATGACCGGGACGAGCACATTGCGGGCCGCAGATGCGACCGCGGCTTCCCGAGAAGCGCCAGTGGGTCCTTGTACGTTGTAAACGTACGGGCGATACCGGCGATCGATTGCGTTTAACGCATCGTGAATAGCCACATGCGTCATTGCGTAAAGACGCGATTCGTTAAACGGGTCAATGCACGCGGCGAGTGCTGCTTTGCCAGCATTCGCATTCCAATCGGTGACAGCATCCGCCGCGGCGGGACGCGGGCAGACCAGGGCCAGACTCATTGACAGGCAGATCGTCGCAGCCTTAACAACTTTCGCAGCCAGCACAGTTTCTTTAGTTAGTCGCACAGTTTTTCTCCTTCGGTAGTCAGCACTAACACCTGCTCACGGGCGTCGCCAATAAGGCTGCGATTCGGAGCATCGCCGCCTGCTGCAAACTTCCGTACTCCCTACTGGCCGCGGTCGACTTTGTGTATTCTGTAATGACGCGAACGTTGGCCGGTTTGGGTGAGGCCGAACCGGTGGCTTCGGACGCCCGGACGGCGGAGTCATGAAATGAACGTAAGTCAAGTTCTACTGGAAAGTCCTTTGGGCGCCGTGAGGCGTGAATGAGATCTGTATTGGCGTTCGATTAGGAATCCATTAGAGTGACTACGCCTGCCCTCATTTACGAGTTTGGGCCATTCCAGTTCGACACCGGCGCGCACCGGTTGCTGAAGGGAAACACACCCGTTAGTCTTACGCCGAAGAGCTTTGACCTGCTCCGTATCCTTATCGAGAATCGGGGCCGGGCGATGAGCAAGTCGGAACTTCTCGAAGCCCTGTGGCCTGACTCGCAAGTGGAGGAAGGCAATCTTGCCTTCCAGGTGTCGGTATTGAGAAAGGCGCTAGGCCCGGAGGTTGGCTCCTGGATCGAGACCGTTCCCCGGCACGGGTACCGGTTGATCGCGCCCGTCGTCACACATCCAGTCGCAGACGCGCCGGCTCCGGCGTCTACTGTCCCTGGCACGATGCATGCAGAGGCTCCTGTCAGGCGCGCTTACCGATTGCTGACGGGAGCATCGTTGGGAATCGTAGCGCTTGCGGTGACAGGAGCGGTTATGTTCCGCATGCCTCGGAATCACACGACGTCTACAGTGCGTTCGGCGCCTTTAACGGCCTTTCGCGGATTCGAAGCGAACCCGGCATTATCCCCCGATGGAACTCACGTGGCTTTTGCCTGGAACGGCGAGAAGCAGGACAATTTCGACATTTACGTGATGCCGATCCCTTCAGGAGAACCGGTGCGTCTGACCACGAATGCAGCGGAAGATGTGAGTCCAGCCTGGTCTCCGGACGGACACAGCGTCGCATTCCTCCGCCGATCGAGCTCTGATCGGGCGGAACTCATGTTGGTCCCGGCGGCGGGAGGCTCGGAGCACAAGATCACTGATACGCGCGAACAACCGTGGTTTTCACCCAGGAAGCCGACGGCGATTGCCTGGTCCCCCGATGGGCATTGGATAGCCGCCTCCCACCGCGACGCCGGCGATCGCTCCGAAGGGATCTACTTGTTTTCGCTTACGGGCGAGAAGCGGCGGCTGACGATGCCACCCCCAAGTTTCCACAGCGATCGCATGCCTTCCTTTTCGCCGGATGGACGTGCTCTGGCCTTCTGCCGGCTTCCAGGCGGTTTTGTCAGCGAGATCTACGTGCTGCCTCTTTCCGCAGACCTCCGGCCGGCAGGCCAGGAGCGCCGGCTGACAGACCATAAACGTTGGTCTGGGCAGCCGGCTTGGACTCGTGACGGGCACAGCATCCTCCACGTTTCCGGAGAGGATTTCAGTAAAGGACGCGAAATACGAATCATCAACGTGGCGAACCCTCAAGAGACTGCGCAGACAATACCCATCAATGATGAGGTGTCCGAGATTGCCTTTGGTCGTCACCTGGTGTACTCCCGGCAAATCGAAGACACGAATATCTGGCGCGCCGAACTGCCTAAAAACGGGGCGTCCCCGGTCGAAGCAGAGCTGTTCATTTCTTCGACTTGGGTGGATCAGACACCGAAATACTCTCCCGACGGAAAGAAGATCGCTTTCATATCCTCACGGTCAGGCTATCGCGAGGTGTGGGTTTCGAAGGCAGATCGGTCGAACCCCGTCCGCCTGACCTTTTTTGACGGACCTATGACCGGGCATCCAAGTTGGTCTCCTGACGGGCAGTGGATCACTTTTCATGCTCGTCTGGAGGGATCGTTGGACATATTTGTCGTCCCCGCCGCCGGCGGACCAACGAAGCGATTGACCACCAATAGTTGGGAGGACCATTACCCGAACTACTCCAGTGACGGCCGGTCGATATTCTTTTCAAGCAGGCGCTCGGGCGATTTGCAGATCTGGAGCATGTCCCCCGATGGAAGCGACGCAGTCCAGATCACTACGTCAGGCGCAGCGCATAATCCGGCGGAGTCGCCCGATGGCAAGGCAGTTTTCTATCACTTGCAGCAGGACCCGGGCGAGATCTGGCGCATTTCGGTTCAGGGCGGCAAACCAATCCGGATAGCTGGACCAACACACCGGTTCCCCGTCGGCTATACGGTAACTAGGGACGGCATATATTACGGAGCGCCGCCGCACGCCGGCGAGCAGCGATTCATTCGATTCTTCAGCTTCTCTACCGGTCAGGACCGCCCTGTGGTGGTAGCAAGGCGACCGTTTCACAGTGGGATGAGCGTCCCGCCGGACTCCAGCCACATTCTCTTTGATCAATACGACGAGTCTGGCAGCGATCTGATGCTGGTTGAGAATTTCAGCCTCGCTAAGACAGGTCGGTGAGTTTGTCTAACTCACTTCGTCGACAGGGTCGTCGACCCGCACTTACCACACGATGGCCGCGACTCAGCGTTCTGGCAATAGCTCGCCCTCGTCGGCAGGGGCAGGGCGATTGCCCGCGTCACTTGACGTATAACGGCCGATTCCGGGAAGTTTGCGCCCGGCGCTGCCGCCGGCAACGCGTTCGCCCGCGAGATCCGCAAAATGCGTCAACCTGATTACGCTGCCAAGCTACTGCATGATCTAACTCCGCGGCGAGCAACTCGGCTACGCGCGACGCGATCGCGACCGCAGGGCGGACATTTAGCAGCAGAGCGCGCGTGCGGCGGGCGAGGACGTCTGCACTGTACGGCCATCTCCCAACGCGGCCCAGATCATTGTAGGGCCGCAGCCCGACTCCGAAGAATGCGATTCCCACCACGCGCGGCCGGTTCGTCGAGCGGGACCTCGTCAGATGATCGCCGCCTCCTGGCGCCTAGGACGCATCAGCGCCATCGCTCCCCACCGAAAAGAGATGAATCTGTAGACCGAACTCTCCTAGCCAGCAGGAAGTAGTCAGCCGACATGAGTTCGAACCCGCTATCGGCGAGCCGCACCCGGCTACTTCCTACGGCCCGAAAGTCACTGTTTTCGAGCGCCACACCCGCAAAGTGCGCATAAAACTGCCTTGACCCTACAAGTTAGTCCATGCTAACCTAGCACAAGCTAGGCTAGTAACCACTAAGATGTCCACCAAAGCCGTTTCTCCCCGCGCCCGTATGACCTCCGAAGAACGCCGAGCGGCCATTGTTCAGGCCGCTAGCCGCATTTTTGCGGAAAAAGGCTTTCGGGGTACCACCACGCGTGAGTTGGCGGCCGCGGTTGGGGTTACCGAGCCGGTGCTCTATGAGCACTTTAAAACTAAACGGGATTTATATAGCGCCATTATCGGGGAAAAAGCCGGGGAAGGTCTGGCCGTATTGTCGGCTCTGCGCGATGAATATTCTGCCAAGAACGATGATGCCGGTTTTTTCAATGCGCTTGGCGAGGCGATTATTCAGTGGTACGTCAACGATCCGATCTTCATCCGGCTACTTCTTTTCAGCAGCCTCGAAGGTCATGAGCTGAAAGACTTGTTCCACGAACGAAGCCAGCAATGTTTTGACATCGTAGCGGATTATATCGATCGCCGAATCGCCGCGGGGGCAATGCGGCCTGTGAACGCGAAGGTCGCTGGTCGCGCTTTCTTCGGCATGGTCGCTCATTACGCGTTGACGGGTTTGATCTTCGGCTGTGCGCCTTTCTCCCAAACGCCGAAGGAAATAGTGCGGGAGATGACCAGGATCTTCATGAGAGGAATGTGCAAAGAGGACAGCATATGAGAGCGCCTATCGGCACTTTAGTAGTCATCGGCGGATTGTTACTCGCCGGCTGCTCGCGCGAGCAGAAAAAAGCAGAGGCTGCAACGACGAAGCAGCCCGACCCGATCGAGATAAGAACTGCTTCGGCGCAAACGAAGAAAATCGATCGAACCATCTCGGTCACTGGATCGCTTCATCCCGACGAGACCGTAAATGTCAGCGCAGAAGTCCCAGGACGCGTGTCGGCGATCCTGGTCGATTTCGGGCAGACCGTGCGGAAAGGACAGATATTGGCGGAACTCGACAAGCAAGAGCTGACACTCGCTGTCGACCGGAGCAAGGCTGCGATGGCGCAGGCTCTGGCTCGGCTGGGACTCGATCCTGGTCAGGAAAACGTACGTCCCGACTCTACGCCCTCCATTCGTCAGGCAATGGCGCAGATGGAAGACGCCAAGTCTAAATTCGAGAATGCTTCAAGGCTGGTGAAGACAGGCGACATCTCACAGGAGCGCTTCACGGAAATCGAGAAGTTGCTGCAGGGCCGGCAAGCGGCGCTCGAGGGAGCTCGCGATGAAGCTCGCACGCTGCTAGCCAATGTGCAGGCTTTGAAGACAGAAGTAAAGCTGGCCCAGAAACGGCTGAATGACGCGACCGTACGCGCTCCTTTCGATGGATCAGTTGAACAGAAACTCGTGTCGCCGGGCGCTTACTTGAAAGAGAATACGCCGATTCTGACGCTCGTTAAAACGAATCCGTTGCGGCTGCGTGTCGATTTGCCCGAGTCGGCTGTTGGCTCGGTGAAGGTCGGAACTAATCTGACGTTCTCGACCGACGCGGCGCAGCAGGAATCCTTCACGGCGGTCGTTCGCGAACTGAATCCATCCGTGGATCAGAAGTCGCGGACATTGATCGTCGAGGCTCGGCTGCTTCGGAACGACGCAAGGCTTCGTCCGGGGATGTTCGTTCAAGTGCAGCTCCTGCTTCAGAAGGGCGCCGAAACGACTATGGTTCCCAAGAACGCTCTTTACAGCGTTGCGGGACTCACTAAGCTGTTCGTGATTCGCGATGGCCGCGCTGTGGAACAGAAGGTGACGACGGGCCAGGAAGTGGAAGGGTGGACGGAAGTCCCGCGCGAAGCTGTCAGTCCCGGCGAAACGGTGGCGGTCAGCGCGTTAAATCAACTGGTCACCGGAACGCCGGTGAAGGTCTCGGCTAAGGAAGCGAAGCTCTAATAAGGATTCCATTTCATGCAGAAACTGGCAGAGATCTGTATCAAACGGCCCGTGTTCGCCACCATGCTCATCATGGCGCTGGTGGTCCTTGGTATCGACTCGTACACGAAGTTAGGTGTCGACCTTTTCCCGAAAATTGACCTGCCGATCGTTACGGTCACGACAACGCTACGCGGCGCGGCTCCTGAAGAAGTTGAGACGCAAGTATCGAAGCGCATCGAGGAAGCCGTTAACACTATCAGCGGTATCGACGATTTGCGTTCCACATCGGCAGAGGGTGTGTCGATCGTGGCTGTGCAGTTCATGCTCGACAAGGACCCTGAAGTGGGCGCGCAGGAAATTCGCGATAAGATCAATCGCATCCTGCCCGAACTGCCGCAGGACGCCGACCCTCCCGTTATTGAGAAGGTCGCTACTGATGCATCCCCAATTCTCAACGTCGCCGTGTCGTCGCCGCGCGATCTGCGTGAGACGACGAAGATCGTCGACGACAAGATTAAAAAGAGCATTGAATCCTTGGGCGGTGTCGGTCAGGTGCGTTTCGTTGGGGAACGGGAGCGTCAGGTCCAGGTCTGGCTGGATGGCGAAAAGCTCTTTTCCTATAACCTGAATGTCGAGCAGATTCGCGCGTCGCTGGCTGCGCAGAACGTTGAAGTTCCGGGCGGCCGTGTCGATCAGGGAGCTCGCGAACTTTCGTTGCGTACGATGGGCCGGGTCACGAACCCGAAAGACTTCGAACGAATCGTTGTTGCGAATGTCGGCGGCCGACCGATTCGCATTTCGGATATCGGCTATGTCGTGGACGGATTCGAAGAACCGCGTTCGCTGGCGCGGTTGAACGGTACGCCCGCAGTCGTCCTCGAAGTGCGTAAGCAGGCGGGAACAAATACGCTCGATGTAATCAACTCAATCAAGACGCGCATCGCCGAGTTGCAGGCGTCGATGCCTTCAGACTTTAAGATCACTTACACGCGCGACCAATCGAAGTTCATTTCCGATTCGTTTCATGCTGTCCAGGAGCACTTGGTCATGGGCGGCTTTCTCGCTGCGCTGATCGTTTTCGTGTTCCTGCGGAACTGGCGCTCCACGCTCATCGCTGCCGTCGCGATCCCGACGTCGATCGTCGCGACTTACACGCTGATGAACGCGATGGGCTTCACGCTGGATCAGATTACGATGCTGGCGCTGGTGCTGATGGTCGGCATTGTGATTGATGACGCGATCGTGGTGCTCGAGAACATCTTCCGGTTCATGGAAGAAAAGAATATGACGCCGATGGAAGCGGCGATTGCGGGAACGCGCGACATCGGGCTTGCCGTGCTCGCGACGACGCTGAGTCTTGTCATCATCTTCCTGCCCGTCGCGATGATGAGCGGCATAGTCGGCCGGTTCATGTCGAGCTTCGGTTACACGGCG
>DASQLD010000520.1:0-3934 GCA_035630195.1 Bryobacteraceae bacterium | reverse complement strand
GAACCGGGCGTGGTAGTTGACTGAACATTGATGCGCAGTTCCGTATCCGCAAGATTCGCGTTCTCCACAAAGTCGAGCCGCAGATAAAGGTTCTGACCGTCGCTGCCGTACCGAAGATCCTGGACAAAAAAGCGCTGTCCGTGCATCGCTCCCGAACGATTGTCAACGCGGTAGAGGCCGGCTCCAAGCCATTCGAAGTACGAAGTAACCTCGCCGTCGATCGTTGCTTTGATGGGGCCCGTTGGGGCTTGATGGAACTCAGCTACCGCGACGCGCGAAATTGGGCGGGACAGTTCTTCCGGAGGGCTGAGGCCGAGCGCTTTGTAGACGTTGGCGAGGTGATCGCGGTAGAGCTGATCGAACTCCGGGCCGTTCGCGGAATCGTGCTCCGGACCGTACCACCAATTCCAATCGCTTCCTTCGGCAATCATGAGCTCCTGGTACGCAAGCTTCTTCGCGTCTTCCGCGATCTCGGTCGACTCCGCGAATCGGTCATAGGTTTGGCGAGCTCTTAACAAGTAATCCCACGCCTTGTTGTCTTCTTCGGCGCCGATCCAGATGTCAAAATTGGCGTTGATCCACGATCCGGGAAAAATCCCCCCAATCTCCTGCGACGAAGTCCGAGCCAAGGCCTCCGTCACAGTCAGAGCAGTGATCTGACGGTCGTCCGTGATCCGCCGATACAGTTCGCGAAGGAAAGGACGCCCGCCAAGCTCGTAGTATTCCCAAGCGTTTTCACCATCAAGAATGATCGGTACAAGAGCGTCGCGACCCGCTTGCAGAATCGGCCGGCAGTTTTCGCGAATTCGACTCAGGAAGTGGTCAGCCGCCTCGCTCGCCCCCATTTTTCCATAAACGAACCCAATTAAGTCGCTGAGGTAGTGATCGCGAAAAATGCCGTGCATCTGCCGGCCGCCGCGCTTCCAAAGATAGGGCCTGTATGTCACGAGCGGACTCGGATTCTGATTCAAAGTCCGGCCAAGGACTCCATTGTCGGAGGCGAACCATCGGAAGCCGGTCTCCGCCGCAAGGCTCAGCGCCTCATCCGATACGGAACCCTCCGAAGGCCACAATCCGATCGGATGAAGGCCAATCCGATCGTCCATATACGTTCTTGCGGTCTCTAACTGGTAAAGAGCGTCCTGCGGGTAGCTGAACCTTGCCGGCAGAGCCACGTATGGATGCGACACGTCGGCGACATTAGTGTCGCACAGCAATGGAAGAATCGGATGGTAGAACGGTGTGGTGGATACCTCGATCTGTCCCCGAGCAGCAAACTCACGATAGACCGGAATGACCTTCCCGCATATCTCTATCTGCTTTCTACCAAGGGTCTGCTGCTCGTCAACAGTAAAGTTCTGTTGCTTGCGAACGAGACCGGCGACGAAGTCGTCCTTCTCCAGAAATTCTTCATCGAACCATGTCAGTTGTGACAGCACCTGAAGATCGCGAAAAGCCTGATTATCCAAAACTCGCACAGCGCGAACCACGTTCTTTCCGGAAGACCGCCAGAGGTCGAAGATCTCACCATAGCGTGGATAGCGGTAGATCATCTGAGATGGGTTGGCCTGGAAGAAGTATTGAAGAATAAAGGATCGCTCGATCTCCGTCAACTCCTCGGCGGGCTTCAGCGCTACGCGTAGAAACGGATCTACCGCTAGTCCGCTGGCGTACTCTTCGATTTGCGAGAGCATCGAAGGCACCAGATTGAACGTCTGATGAACCTCTGGGAAATCCTCAAGAATCTTCACCATGCCGTAGTAGTCCTTGAGGGCATGCATACGCGTCCAAGGCAGCTTGTACTCTCCAGTCACCAAATCTTTATAGAAAGGCTGGTGCATGTGCCACAAAAAACAAACGTAGATATGTGGCATCAGTTCCGCGTGTTCAATGGAACGCGCGGCTTTTCGGCCTGGTATGGACGTGTATCGGCTTTCGGTGTGAATGCATTCCACATAGGACTAGAGCCTGCGTCGAAGATCGTCATTGGTCGCAGACCAAGGATCAATTCCATTGTGCGGAGCATCGAAGTGGTGTTGTACATCGTGCCGTCTACAAAACCTTCCCGGCGAGTGTACGGCGAAAGAACAAAAGCCGGTGATCGATGGGAGTCGACATGGTCCGCGCCTTGCGCATCGGACTCAAGAACGAAGATCGCGATCTGAGGCCAGAACCTACTCTTTGTGAGACCCTCCACGATCATGCCTAGCGCGTAGTCATTGTCGGCCATGGCCGATAGCGGGGAAATCATACCGGCTGCTGTTCCGGCGCCACGATCGTTCCCAATACGCAGCAGCATGAACTGCGGCATCGTACCGCTCGATTCGAACTGCTTCAGATCTTCAAGAAAGACTTGGGCCCTTTGCACATCGGTATAATCCAGGTCGAACGCCCGAAAGTTCCGATTTGTGAACTTCGCCAGAGCAGGATCGCGAACGGCCACGATCTGAGGTTGACCGTCGGCTGCCTTAGGACCATTCGTCGCCCACCACCCATAATTTCGAATGGAGATGCCGGCCGCCAAAGCGTTTGTCCAGATATAGCCGGCGGGAGGTAGCGACGCCACTTCGCCACCTTCATAGTCGTGGTGCTTGCGACGGCCGCCATTGCTGTTCGGCCACAATTTCTGTACGTAGTCCGAGGCAATCGCTGCTGCTGACCAATTAAGACCGTCGGCCGCTACATCCCCGTTGGCGTAGAAATTATCGAAGAGCACAAACTCACGCGCCAATTTGTGGTGATTTGGCGCCGACTTCTCATCGAACGCAGTTAAGGAGGGATCTCCATTGCCTTTACCCAGATTGCCGAGCACTTGATCGTATGTACGCCCCTCTTTAACGATGTAGACGACGTGCTTGATAGGCGAGAGATCGCCTGAGCGAGCGGGAATCGGATTACCCTGCGGAACCAAAGCCGCGTCGAGCTTCTCATCTCGATAAGGTGAGTTACTCAAGACCGTCTTGGTGTATGCGTGGAGCTGATCCTCGTTGAATGCTTCGATCACCGAAGCAGTGCCCGTCTGCACAGCTACTTTGGGATTCTGGAAACTCCGAACGCCTCGTCCGTTGAGTACGATCAGTCGAGCATCATTCGTGGAACGCGCTGCCGTAGGGTACCAGCCCGTCGGTACGAATCCAGCTACGGTGCTGGCTTCTTCCGCGATATCGACTACAGCAACCGCATTCGCATCGGCGCATACGACAAACAATCGCGACTGGTCAGCGTTCAAGGTCAATGCCGCAGGCGTCATGCCAGCGGGTTGCCTGGCAGTCATTGCGACATTGATGGATTCAATCATCTTTAAGTCCTTGCTCTCCGACACGCCTACGGCAAAAACTGTGTTCGTGTTCGACGCCGCAACGAAGAGCCGTGCAGCCCACTGCGCCTGCTGTTCACTCTTTTCAGTAGACTTGCGGGGTCGCCAGACCATGTCTGTCGTGTGCTGCCCAAGCCGTACCAGACCGATACGTTCTCCGGTATCGGCGTTGTGATGGTACACCGAGCCGTCGGCCCAACTCGACACAAAGTACGACCGTCCGTCAGGATGAAGCAAGATGCGATACGGTCTTCGGCCTGTTGTGAACTTATCGATTACACGTCCGGACTGTAGGTTGATTCGGTAAATCGCGTTGTGATACAGACCAGCGGCATAGAGCATGCGTCCGTCCGGGGAGACCGTAACGTCTCCGATGAAATCGGCGGGCGTGCGCTTGGCTTCCGGGACAATCTCGATGGTTCGCGCGGGCTGCAGCTTGCCGTCGTTCCACGAGAATTCGAATACGCTCGCTCGTGATCCACCGCCGACATAAACGCTCTTTCCGTCCGGCGAAAACGTGAGGCCCAGCCACCCGTCGGGAACCGAGACGCGACCCGTCTCCTCCATCGTTCCGGTTGCAAGGATGCTGATGGAGGGCGAGTTCAGACCACCATTCAG
>DASQLD010000519.1:0-11364 GCA_035630195.1 Bryobacteraceae bacterium | reverse complement strand
TTGGCGTAGCATTCGCAGCCTTTGCCGGGGCGGAGGCCGTGCACGGCAGCGGCTTTCTGGCGGCTTTTGCGGCAGGACTAACCATCGCCGCGCTTGATGTTCAACTCTGCGACTGTTTTCTCGAGTATGGCGAGACTACGGCTGAGATGGCGCTGCTCTTTGCTTTCGTACTGTTCGGCGGGTCTGTGGTGTGGTCAGGGTTCAACGTGCTTTCGCCAACTACACTTCTTTTCACGGGCCTCGTATTTTTGGCGCGCCCTGCCGCGTTTATTCCTGCTCTGCTACCGGCGAGGACTCCTTGGAGAAATCGCGCGGTGATCGCATGGTTTGGACCTCGTGGCTTGAGTTCGCTATTACTTGTGCTGCTGGCAGTTTTTGCCGATATTCGAGGCGCCGCAACCGAACTGGTCCCGATCTGCTCGCTGGTGGTTCTGTGCTCGATTCTGATTCACGGCTTCTCTCCTGTATTTCTACGCGGGACGGAGAAGCAAGAGGTCTCCGACAGTGACGAGATCATTACTATCGACGAGTACAAAGAGGCTATTGAAAACGGCGACCCGATAATTGCGATCGACGCTCGATCCGAACGCTCTTTGGACGCCGAAGCGCCAGGGAATAGCATTCGGGTCGATCCCGACCGGCCAGTCGAGAGCGCGCGAAAAGCAGCCATCCCTTTCGACGACGCACTCGCTGTGCTTTGTGCTTGACCAAGCGAAGGCACAAGCGCCCGTGTGGCGCGAGAACTCAGGTCGGCAGGCTGGAAGAACGCGCGGGCGCTGCGAGGTGGATGGGACGCATGGAAGCAGGCGAGCCTGCCGGTTACCTCTCGTTAGACTAATGGCTACTGAAAGCTTCCATAGGTTCCTCGATCTGTGGCAGTAAATCCTTGGGCTCGAACCAGCGGTACAGAATAGGCACGATGATCAGCGTGAGTAACGTGGAACTCACCAAGCCTCCGATGACAACAATCGCCAACGGGCGCTGCACTTCCGATCCGGGCCCGGTCGCAAACAGGAATGGAACCAATCCGAGGGCTGCAACCGTTGCGGTCATCATAACAGGACGAAAACGCACTTTCGCGCCCTCCATGATTGCTTCCAGTTGACCCTTGCCGGCCTGCCGAAGATTCTGGATGTAGGAAACGAGCACGACGCCATTCAGTACGGCGATTCCCCAGAGGGCAATGAATCCAACGGACGCAGGGACCGAGAGATACTCTCCCGAAACGAACAGCGCAGCAATGCCGCCGATGGATGCGAACGGGAGTACTAGGATGATCAGCGCCGCGAATCGTATCGACCGGAAGAGCAGGAACAATAGAAAGAAGATTGCGGCAATCGTGATGGGAACGATGATCATGAGGTGCCTACGGGCGCGTTCCATGTTCTGGAATTGCCCGCCCCATTCGTAGTAGTAGCCAGAGGGCAGAGCAACCTGCCTCCTGACCTTCTGCTGCAATTCGGCAACGTAGCCGCCGAGGTCGCGATCACGGACGTTAATACCGATGACAATTCGACGTTTCGCCATCTCGCGCTTGATTTGGGACGCGCCCTGTACCAGGTCGATGCGAGCCAGACTTTCCAGCGGCATCTGTTCGCCATCGGGAGCGGTGATGAGAATCTTGCGAATCTCCGGTATGCTGCTGCGCAGATGCTCGGGGAATCGCACGACGGCCTGGAATCGACGCTCGCCCTCGTAGATCTCCGTAGCAGCTTTCCCGCCGACGGCGGCCTCGATGACATCGTGTACATCGGAGGCGTTGAGACCATGCCGTGCGATCGCCTGGCGATCGATGGTGACCGTGAGGTTTTGCTGACCGATGACACGATCCACCTTGATATCGCCGGTACCCTCGATCTGCTGCGCAACGCGAGCCACTTCATTTGCTTTGGCGATGAGAGTTCCGAGGTCGTCGCCAAATACTTTTACTGCGATGTCGGCCCGGACGCCGGTAACCATCTCATCGACGCGATCGGAAATGGGTTGCGCCATTACCATGTTTACGCCTGGCATCGTGGTGAGGCGTTCGCGAACTTGCTCGGCAATCTGATCTTGCGTGATTCCTTTTCGTTCCTCCGCCGGCGCCAGGTTAATCATCGTGTCACTCTCGTTGTACCCGGCAGGATCTACAGGAGACTCGCCGCGACCCAGCCTGGACACGATCTTTGTCACACCGGGCAGTTCGCGGAGTCGACGGATGGCTTCCATTTCCATCGCAATGGATTCATCGAGCGAGATGTTCGGAACCCGATCCATGTTTGGCGAAATCGTTCCTTCTTTCAACTCCGGAATAAAGGATGTGCCAAGGAATGGAAAGAGGGAGACGGAAGATGCAAAGAGGAGAAGAGCGGCAAAAATCGCTTTCTTCTCGTTGTGCATCGCCCATGCCAAGACTCCGTTGTAAGGGCGCTTCAGAATGCGCAAAAACAACGTGTCATGCTCATGGCCGCCTTTCAGCAGATAGGAAGATAGGACAGGGGACAGCGTGAGCGACAAGACCAGCGAGATTCCGAGCGCGATCGCGATTGTGTAGGCCAGCGGCGCAAACATCTTTCCTTCCATACCTTCCAGCGTCATGAGCGGCAGGAAAACGAGGATGATGATGCAGATGCCGAATATCACCGGCGTGCCTACTTCCATCACCGATTCGTAAATAACGCGTAGCCTGTCGGGACCTCGGGCATTGCCGAGCTTGGCGAAGACGTTTTCGACGACTACTACCGATCCGTCGACCATAAGGCCGATCGCGATAGCCAGGCCACCGAGCGACATCAGGTTTGCCGAGATTCCATACTGATTCATTACCAGAAATGTGAGCGCCGGGGTAAGAATCAGCGTGGCGATAACGATGATGCTCGATCTGAGGTCGCCGAGAAATAGGAAGAGAATGATAACGACGAGCACGATGCCTTCGACGAGCACCTTACTGACGGTGTACACAGCAGCGTCCACCAATTCGGAGCGATCGTAGTACGGAACGATTCTGAGACCATCGGGAAGCATTCCCTTGGAATTAATCTCTTCGACGCGTTCCTTGATTCGCGCAACGATATCTTTGGCGTTCCCGGCAGCGACCATCATGACGATACCGCCAACTGCTTCGGTATAACCTCCCTTGATCATCGCCCCATATCGGACCTCTTCCCCGAATTTAACCTCCGCAACATCGCGAATGTAGACAGGGGTAGCGCCGACTTCCTTCAGCACGATGGAGCGGATATCGTCGAGGTCTTTGATCAAACCCACACCGCGAACTAAATAGAATTCCGGACCACGCGGCAGAATACCTCCGCTCGAGTTGGAATTATTACGAGCCAGCGCCTGATATACGTCATTAATGGTGACGCGGTAGTAGCGAAGGCGAAACGGGTCCACCAAGACTTGATATTGTTTGACATACCCGCCAGTCGAGTTGATCTCAGCGACGCCGGGGATCGAGCGCAACAAAGGCCGCGCGACCCAATCCTGTACGATACGCCGCGCAACCAGTTCTTCTTTTGTGAGAGCACGTTCGCCATCAGCAGGGTTTTCGAGAGTGTACTGGTACACCTCGCTGAGCGCGGTAGAGACCGGACCGAGAACTGGAACTAATCCCTGCGGCAAGCGGCTGCGGACATCGCTCAGCCGCTCGGAAACGATCTGCCGCGCAAAGTACAGTGGTGTCTCGTCTGTGAACACGAGTGTGACAATCGACAGACCAGGCTCGTTCTGCGATCGCATCTCGGTCATACCAGGGAGGCCGGTCATGCCAATCTCCACCGGCACCGTGACCATACGCTCCACCTCGTCCGGAGATCTACCGGGCACTTCGGTTGCGACCTGAACCTGGACGTTGGTAACGTCAGGAAACGCGTCTACGGAAAGCTTACGCGTGGCGTCAATCCCGAATCCGAGAGCGACGAATGCCAGGACGACCACCACGATCCGCTGGGTAAGCGCCGTGCGGACAACAGAACCCAACAATTAAGATCCCTCCTCACCGCCCAGCGCCAAACGCTTACGCTCGTTGTTCAGATGAAAGGCGCCCTCGGTGACGATCTTTTCGCCTGCACGAACCCCTTCGAGCACAACCCGTTTATCTCCGAGATCCTCGCCGAGGCTAACAGGCCGCAAGAGATATGTGGTCGGCACTGTCTGCACAAAAACACAGTCGTTATTGCCTTCCCGAACGACGGAGCTCGCGGGGACTACAAGCCGCTGCTCAGATCCATCGATCAAAGTCATCGTGGTGAGCATGGCCGGCTTGAAAATTCTTGTAGGATTCGGCAGGTTCATCCTCGTGGTGACAGTGCGCGTCTCAGGATTCACCATTGCGCTGACAAACGATAGCTTCCCGGTGATCTTTTGACCCGGCAGCGCCGGTATTTCAGCACGCACCAGCTTGCCCACCTCGATATGCCCTGCGCTCTGCTCCGGCACATCGGCTACGAGCCAGACATGCGACAGATCGGCGATCACAAAGACCGGCTCAACAGCCTGAACGATCTGTCCGATCGTAGCTTTGCGCTCGAGCATTATTCCGTCGATGCTCGAAACGATGTCGGTGATCGAACTGAGTGTACGACTGTTCTGCAGCGTGGTTATTCCGTCATCCTGCATGCCGAGCACACGGAGCCGTTCGCGCGCTGCCGACAGATCGGCTGTAGCTTGTTGCAGCTCGGCTTCGCGCCGTTGCAACTCAGCGGAACCGATCACACCTGCATCCAGAAGTTGCTTCGCGCGACTGACTGCCCGTTCGGCGACCTGACGCTCCGAGTGGGCCTTTAGAAACTCGGACTGGGCTCCAGACAACTCGGTGCTGTAGATTCGGGCGAGCACTTCTCCCTTACTGACGTGCTGCCCTTCGATGACCTTGAGTTCGAGGATGCGACCCGTAACCGGAGCGCTGATACGCGCCATACGAGTACCGTCAGCCTCGACACGACCGGCGACGCGAAGAGTGGAACTCACAAGCTCCGATTGCGGCTGACCGATTTTGATTTGCTTTGTAAGATCCGCACCCGGCGTTATCTCCATTGGATTGCGAATCGCTGCCGCTTCTGCCTTCGGAGTCGTTTTTGTACCACAGGCGGAAAATACCAGCGCGATAAGAGTAGTTACAAGTACTCGAAAAGCAAGAGTATGCCAGTTGGTCACGGTATTTGTTCTCCCAGATCCATTGCTCGCAGTTGTTCCAGTTCAATCAGAGCCTGTTGCCGGTCAAACTGAGCATTGAGGTAATCCATTCGCGCGGACCGAAGCACTCGCTGAGCATCGAGGACCTCGATAATTCCGCGCTCGCCAAACTTGAAGGCGGCCTGCGCGGCATCGACGGCGGCCGCAGCTTGCCGAAGAGTTCCGGTTTCCGCTATCTGAACCTGCTGATCGGCAACCTGGTACATGCTGTAGGCGCGCTCGAGGGATGCCAGCAACTGAACTCTGCGGCTCTGTGCAATAGCAGTAGCATGACGGCGTGCTGCTTCGGCTTCGGCAATTGGTCCTTCTCGCTTGTTTAATAGGGGAAGCGTGAGAGTGACGCCGAACCGGAATTGGGCTGCTTCGGGTTGTTGAAACCAATCGGCCCACAGACTGGGGGATGGAAGCCGCTGGGCGCGCTCGCTGGCTGCCGTCGCTTCCGCGTAGCGGATCTCTGCCTCAGCGACTTGAATGGTCGGATGCTTCGATAGCATTTCGTGCCGCAGCTCATCGAGCGTCGGCAGGATTTGCGGTCGCTGGAGATCGCCATCCGGCTCTACTGGTCCCAGCGGCGCTCCGACTGCCGCGTACAGAGCCGATAAAGCCGCGGATGAACGCAGTTCGGCGCTCCGCACGGCGATCCGGGCGCCGGCAACTTCGGCTTCCGCTCGTGTCAGTTCGAGACGGGCCGCTTCGCCGACATCCACTTGCACCTGAATGCGCCGCCGCAAATCTTCCAGAAGCTCCACGTTTCCTTCTGCGAGCTGCATTTCGCGCCGGCGGCGCAGAGCTTCATAAAATGCCTGTTTCACGGCTCCGCGAATGGCCAGCCGCATCTCGGTGAGGCCCAACTGAGCGCCTTGCCGGCGGATGGTGGCGGCGTTGATGCGAGCCGATCGCACCATTGGCAGGTCGATCGGTTGGCTGAAGTTAAAGCCATGCAGCATTCCCGGCAAAGCTGCAGTTTGCATCAGCACACGTTGCCTGCCGAGGCTGCCGAAAGTGATGGAAGGGTTCTGATAGGCGCCCGCTGTAACGATGCCCGCTTCGGCGCCATCGATAGAAGCAGAGGCGGCGCGCAATTGCGGATTGTGCCGTTCTGCTAACTTGAGAGCCTCATCCAGGGTTACTCGTTCGCGCGGACCGGTTGACCGTTGCACTTGCTGTTCTGCAGAAGCAGCCGCCAAGGAGCCGGCCGACTCGATGATGCATACAATCACCGCTGTAAGCAGTAGAACTCGATTCACGGTTCATCCGTGTGCAACTTCTCTGCCGATGCGTTTTGCTAGCAATTGGGGCAGTTTACGTCCAATTGGATTACCGGACTGTTCGATTTGCGGCAGTATCCAGTGGAGCCATGTTCCATTTGGTACACCGCACACCCTACAGCAACTCCGTTACGCGCAGGCATCGGATGCGCGTGGCAACATGAAGTTTGCGGGATGAATTAACCGTGTCGCTGCGAGATCACAGAGCACAGAAGTTGGTTATCGCCGGCGGTATTCTCTTGCTTGCGTTGAGCCACTGGCTCATCGAGGAACCCGACAAACATCTAAACAACCTGCTCTACAACCTCAACTTCATACCCATACTTGTTGGCGGCATGATGTTGGGGTGGAGAACAGCGGTTTACGCCACACTACTTACGTTGGCTCTTGAAGTCTCGCATCTTTGGAGATATTGGCCGAACGATGAAGCCTATCGGATGGACCAGATCTTTGAGACCTTCGCTTCCGGCATCGCAGGCGTTGTAGTCGGATTGCTCGCCAGCAGAGAGCGGCGCCATCGAGCCAAGCTCGAAGACACTACGCGTGAACTGGCGCAAGTCAATCAGGAACTGCGCAGTAACTTGGAGCGGCTATCGAAGGCGGAGCGCATGTACGCGGTCGCGCAGCTCTCCGCCAGCCTCGCTCATGAGATCAGGAACCCTCTGGCAAGCATCTCCGGCGCGGCCGGCATCTTGAAACGAGGTCATGCGACGACAGATAACGTTGAGGAATGCCTCGATGTTATCGAAAAGGAGTCGAACCGGCTGAACAAGCTGCTGGCAAACTTTCTGAACTTTGCGCGACCAAGAGCTCCCCGGTTTCAGTCCACGGACCTTGCGGCCGTAATCGATTCGACTGTTGCGCTCGCTCGCCATTCCGGAGAGGCGAGCAATATCGAGTTCCGCCGTACGATCGATGGCGTTCTGCCCGAGACCCTTTGCGACTCGGAACAATTAAAGCAGGTGCTCTTGAACCTACTGATGAATGCCGTACACGCAACCGGAAAGGGAGCCGTCGATCTACATGCATATGCTCGGGACGGAGCGGTGTTCATTACGGTTCGGGACGAAGGCTCGGGTATTCCTAAGGATCAGGAGAACAGAATTTTCGAACCTTTCTTCACAACCAAATCGAACGGTACCGGTCTTGGCCTCGCAATTGCGAGCAAAATTGTTGAACAACATGGAGGATTGCTCACCGCGCAGAATGCGCCGGGAAAGGGTTTTGCTATGGTTCTTCAACTGCCGGTAACTCAGGAGACTGCGTGAATCGGAATTTGATAGTGGTTGTGGATGACGATTCGAGCGTGCGCCGCGTTCTTAAGATGCAGCTCGAGGAGGCCGGATATGAAGTTGCGCTCGCCGTCGATGGTGAAGAAGCGCGCGAGATCATCGACGAACGTCGTCCGAAACTCGTAATCACCGATCTGCGCATGCCTTCCTCCGGCGGGCTCGATCTGCTTAGGCATATCCGCGAAGGACTGCAGGAAACCACTGTCATCATCATCACTGCGTTCGCCAGCGTCGATACGGCTGTGGCGGCGATGAAGGCGGGCGCTTACGACTACATATCGAAACCAATAGATTATGACGCGTTAGTCCTGGCCGTGCATCGCGCTATGGAGCGCCAGAGCCTACTCGAAGAAGTTCGAAATCTCCGGTCCGCGCTCGACGGCCGCTATGGTTTCGAGAACATCGTCGGCCGATCAAAAGCCTTGCTCCGAGTTCTGGAGCTGGCATCCCGCGTGGCGCAGCATGATTCAACTGTGCTGATCCGCGGTGAGACGGGCACGGGCAAAGAATTACTCGCGCGAGCGATTCATCACAATAGCCGGCGGCGGGCGCTGCCGTTCATCACGATAAACTGTGGAGCGATTCCAAAGGACCTCATCGAATCGGAACTGTTCGGCCACACACGTGGAGCGTTCAGCGGCGCGTACGCTGCTAAGGCCGGGCGGATCGAGATGGCGGACGGCGGGACACTATTCCTCGACGAAGTAGGCGAACTGTCAGTCGATATGCAGGTAAAGCTTTTGCGGCTCCTGCAACATGGCGAAATCGACAAAGTGGGATCTACGGCAACACGGACTGTAGATGTGCGGGTAATAGCAGCCACAAACCGCAATCTGCAGGCGATGATCGACGATGGCGAATTTCGAGAAGACTTGTATTATCGCCTTGCGGTCGTGCCGCTGGAGTTGCCACCACTCCGCGAACGTCGGGACGATATTCCGGAACTGGCACAGCATCTGTTTCGAAAACACAAGGAGCGGCACGGGCTGCACTCGTTACGGCTGTCCACGTCTGTCATGTCCAGCCTCTCGCGCCATCGCTGGCCGGGCAATGTGCGGGAACTCGAGAACCTTGTCGAACGCCTGGTCGTCTTGGCGATCGGAGACGACATCACCGATTCCGATCTACCGGATGAATTCCGCGGCGCATCGCTTACGCGAGATTCGTTCCTGTTGGAGTTACCGGAAGAAGGCATCAGCCTTGAGGCAGTGGAGCGGGAGCTTCTCGTGCGAGCACTTGAAAAGTTTAACTGGAATCAAACTCAGGCGGCGCGATACCTCGACATCAGCCGGCGCACTCTGATCTATCGAATAGAGAAGCACCGGCTGGGTAGGGAGAGCGTCGCGACCTAGGATTACTGTTTCTTCGGCTTCGGAGGACTGATCATGATGTGCGCTCCGGCTGTTCCAGGCGACATCAGCCAGGGAGCGCTTTCACTGGCTTTTGTGGAAAGACCGGTACTCTTTGTTGTCGCAAACGGCACGTAGATCACCCAGCGCAAATAGGAATCCTGCACCTTGCCACTGGCTGCATCGAAACCAGAACCCGTCAGGACGTAGAGCGTTCGAGGTTCCCGTGGCATGGGGACCTTGCCTTCTTCCACTTCCTTAAACCGGATCTCGTTGCGTTTGGCCCCTGTTACTTTTTCCGCCACCAGCTCGCGACCGCGCGCCATGAACGGCTCTAGGTCCTTGTGATAACAGGCTGATTCGAAGGTGGCTTTGGCCGGATCGCTCGCAAGACACACGAGCTCATTCTTACCTTCACGGATCCGAACCTGTTTCCCTTCGGAGCTATAGCCAATAACTGTGGCGTCCTGACGAAGCTCCGGCGGAGCGGCGAGGATCGCCCCCGCAATCTGGGCTTCTTGAGAGGGTATGTCGGCGCCGCTTCCAGCCGAGGCCAGCAGAAGAATCGAAATTGAAATTTGCAGTTTCATGGGAGGTCCAATTCAGCCTCTTACGGTATCACCTCTCTTTAGATATCCGCATTTGTGGGGAGCATCTCCCCACATAAGATTTGTTACAAGTTGAAGTCATGTGGCGTCTCACAGTTGAAACCAGGAGTTAGATTCGTTTGCTTTTCTTACTTACAGATCGCCAAGGCCGCGGGATAGTCATTGCCGAAGCTCTCGATAAGACGCATGCTAACGCTTTTGGCTACAACTACTTGCAAAATTTCTCGGGAGATTCTTTAGAGATCGACGCCGCCAGCCGCGCCGATGCCGAAGAGCTTTGGGGTGTAGAGACTGTGCAGCTAAAGGCGGAGCTTTCCACTGTGTGGGTCCACGGACCTTCGCTACCGGAGGAGATCGAAGGCGAGGATTGTCTTACTCCGGAAGATCATCGGGACCTGACGCTAGACCATATTGAGCGAACTTGCGACGTCGTGGTTAAGCTGCAGATCGTCAAATTTAGTTAAGCCAAAATCCCGTGCACGAGTTCTCCGTGCACATCCGTCAAACGCATGTCCCTGCCGCTGAAGCGGTAGGTAAGACGTTTGTGGTCGAGCCCAAGCAGGTGCAAGATTGTCGCGTGCAAATCATGCACATGGACTTTGTCCTGGACGGCGTAGTAGCCGTATTCGTCGGTGGCTCCGTAAATGACACCCGGCTTAAAACCACCGCCCGCCATCCACATCGTGAACCCGAAGGGATTGTGATCGCGACCGACACCCTTGGCGTCGACATCTCCCTGAGCGCATGGTGTTCGTCCGAATTCCCCGCCCCAGAGGACGATCGTTTCGTCCAGAAGGCCCCGGCTTTTCAAATCTTTAAGTAATCCCGCAATTGGCTTATCGACAGCGCGGGCATTGACCTGATGACCGCCACGAATATCGGCGTGCTGGTCCCAGCGGTCGATTCCCTTGCGGGCCGGGGCCAGGCACTCGACGAAGCGCACTCCGCGCTCAACCATTCGCCTGGCAAGAAGACACTCCCGCCCGAACTCTTCCGTATCCGGTTCGTCAAGACCGTACATCTTTCGGGTGGCTTCGGTCTCTTTCTGCAAATCGAGCAAGTCAGGAACTTCCGACTGCATACGGAAGGCGAGTTCGTAATTCGCAATGGTCGCTTCCACTTCGGAGACGCCGCCGAATCGATCCAGCACGCCCTTGTTCAGCTTTCGAAGCAAATCGAGTTTTGCCTGCTGCGCTCCTGCCGCATCTTCCCTTGGCTTAAGGTCCGCGATGGGTTGAGTCCCCTTACGAAAAAGCGTTCCCTGGTAGCTAGCGGGAAGAAATCCGCTGCCAAAGATATCGAGGCCACCCGGAGGAACCAGGCCGCTTTCCAATACGACGAAGCCGGGGAGATTACTGCATTCGCTTCCAAGGCCATACACCACCCATCCCCCCATGCTTGGGCGTCCCTGAAAGCCGGAACCGGAGTGCATGAAGTAGTTTGCCGCTGTGTGCTCGGAGTGATCGGCAACCATCGAACGCACAATGGTCAAGTCATCGACGCAGGTTGCGACATGAGGAAACAGATCGCTGACCGCCGCACCGGATTGACCGTACTGCCGGAATTCAAATGGAGATCCGAGCACTTTGTCGCCGATATTGAACACCGTTGTCGGTGTCTTCATCGGAATGGGCTTGCCGTGATCCTGTCGAAGGCGGGGCTTCGGATCGAA
>DASQLD010000518.1:0-3964 GCA_035630195.1 Bryobacteraceae bacterium | reverse complement strand
AAGAACACGGGAGGGCCGAATTCTACAGCTTGACCTGCCACATGCACATGCTGACCGTATAGCTCATCGGAAGCGTACGGGAATGCGCACGTAGCGCCAATCGCGCCGATGATCTTCAGCGTCTCGCGACGGTTTGTACTCATAGCTCCCCTCGTTTCAACCGACTTGCAATATGATCGGCGGTCCTCGCAGCCAAAGCCATAATCGTATGCGTCGGGTTCTTCTCCGATGCTGAGGTAAACACGCTACCGTCGACCACAAAGAGATTAGGAATGTCGTGTGTCTGGCAGAAGCGATTCACAACCGATGTCTTCGGATCGCTGCCCATGCGGCAGCCGCCAAGTTCGTGGTTAGTGCGCGGCTCGGTCGCGATATCCAGAATCTCTGCTCCCGCCGCTGTCAGAATGTCTTTCGACCAGCGTTGCATATCGCGGAAGATCGCCATATCGTTGCTATTCCAGTAGACATGACGCCGCACGCGAGGCAGACCCCAGTCGTCCTTTGCAACCGGATCGAGATCGATAAAGCTGCGGTCATCCGCAGTCTTCTCGCCGTAGGGAGAAAACGTCAAGAACGCCGGATACCGCTCTTTGATCGCTTCCTTATATGCCTTCCCAAAACCCGGAATCTGACGTGTCCAACCAACACCTCTACGATTCTGATAGTTAAACTGCACTCCGAAACTGCGCTCGTAGTCGCGTTTCCGGTTGTGCATGAAGGAAGGTATATAAGCGTGATCGAGAAAGCCGTCGTCGTTCTTCAGCGGCTTGCCGATTAGCTGAGTCAGGAAGCATTGAACGCCACCGGTCATATGGGGAATGAAGTGCTTGCCGAGTTGTCCGGTGGAATTTCCGACTCCCGACATCATGAGCAGCGCAACGCTTTGCGCGCAAGCACAGCACGAGACAACGACTTTGCCTCGCACCTCGCCATCAGCTTTGCTCACTCGGTCGATGTACTTAACCCCCGTTGCGCGCTGTTCTTTGTCAACCATCACCTTTCGCACGATGGCGTTCGAAACGATCGTCAGCTTACCTGTGCGCAGCGCCGGGACCAGATGAACATCTGCTGAATTATATTTGGCTACGACATCGCAACCGGCCATGCAGTTGCCGCAGAAGTGGCATGCAGGGCGTGTCCGGGTCGGCCGTGACAGTGTTGATTTGCGAACGTGAACCACTTTTACGCCGAGCTTCGCAGCGCCGCGCTGAACAAGGATGTCACTGCACTTCAGCGGCACCGGTGGCAAAAAGATTCCGTCCGGCAGGTCCTCCAGATGATCGAGATTTCCACAAACGCCAACTTCGCGCTCGATTCGATCGTAGTATGGCGCGATCTCTTTGTAATCGACCGGCCAGTCCTCGAAGTCACGCTGACTGAATCGCAACGCCACTGCATTCCAAAGCAGAGTCTTTCCGCCGATCCCGCGCGACCGCTCGGAATCGAACCCCTGCTTGCCGGTCTTCATGACCGGAATATGCCGGTTGGGAAATTCGTACGGCATCGCGTGAGTGTTGAAATCCGTCCGGGTATTTACCTTCGGGCCGCCTTCGACAATCGCGACGTCCACACCTTGTCGCGCCAGGTGAGCCGCAAGTGTCCCACCTGCGGCTCCCGAGCCGACAATCACTACATCGTAGGTCTTTACCGCCATTTAGATTGCTATCGCTTCGCTTTCGCCCGCTGCTGTATTGGTGCGGTTTCTTTCACGGGAACAGGTTTGGGTTCGAGTCCCATTTTGGCCAGGATCGCATACACCACAAAGCCCGTGATGTAACTGTAGACCACCGCAGGTTGTGCGATTGTTTTTAATCCCTCTGACACAGGCAGGAATGGCAGAATACCGACCAGGAACCCGAGCGCCCAAGCGATATAGCCTGCCATACTGACCCCCTCCCGCGGGCCGGCCCAGCGCTTGCCACTCAGAATATAGTCGGCGGTCATCGCCCCGCAGATCGGTCCGAAAGACGCGCCGACGATCGTGAAGAATCCAATGAGATCGGCGGCGATGCCGGTAGCAGCCAAAACAATCGCGAACGTCACGGCGACCATCATCGACGACATACGTTTCACGCCTGGAATCATTGTGGAGAAGCTATTTCCCGCGATCAGGGCGCAGAAACAAGCTGACGGAATCGATGCGACGGCAAAGAGGAAGAACATCGAACTGGCCAGCGTTCCTCCCAAGGAAGCGATCACCGCGTCGTAGCTGAACGACGAGATATTGCCGTCGAGCGCGCGTGCTCCTGCCACCGAGAGGATAGGCAGACCGCCTGCGTACAGAATTGCAAGCGCGATGCCCGTAAATCCGCCCATACGAACATCGCCTTCATGACGGCTGTTCATGCCGAAATCCGCTCCGGCAGCGCCGGCCGTCGCAAAGAAACCAATTACCGCTTGAACCAGGAGTGTGAAGGCCGCAAAGGGATCGGCTTTCGTTGGGTCGACCGTATGTTGGCCAATTCCGCCCATCGTTTTCATGAATACGATCAGCACCATCAGGAACGAGATCCCATTCAGATACAAAGCCGTCTTCGCCACGTACTGAATGCCCTTGGCGCCGATGTAGGCCATCGTGTAACCCCAGATCACAGCAATCGCCGTGAATAAAGCACTGCCAGGCTGCGCGTCGCTGCCGATGCCGCTAAGAATGAACTTGGTCGCAAAGAAGGTCCCTACGGCAAACCAGCCGATCTGCAAAACACCCATCAGCAAGCCGGGCATCAAATAGCCACCCGTAGTCCCGAAGGTCGAGCTTCCTACGACGTAAAGCGGATATCCCGTCTTCATACCGAGCATAGCGGGAGCGTAGTAGTACAACGCAAAGCACAGCAGACCCGCGACGGCTAGCGCCAGCATGCAAACGGCAAGGCTCGCGCGATCGATTGTACCCGCTGCCAGCGACTGATAGAACGCTACCCACAGGAAAATTCCCGCGTAGGTAGGCGCGGTGTTGACGTACCAGGGCGCCCGGTTCGTGGATGGATTAGGGACCGCTTTTGCGATGTAGTCAGGAAGCATCGTGAGCGATGCTATCACTGCCCGAAGAGAAAATCCAGTTAAGCGCCACACAGCCGATATTCATTGGGTTGAGAACAGCCGCATTATCCTTGGAAAGAATGCACAAAGCCTCGGACTCCCGCGTCCTTCTCATCAACATCACCGGTCACGACAAGACCGGAGTAACTCATTCCTTAACACGGGTATTGGCCGAGTTTAATGCGAGGATTCTCGACATCGGGCAGGCTGTCATTCACGATGCGCTCACGCTTGGCATACTGGTCGAACTCACGGAAGACATGCGGTCGTGCCCTGTCATGACCGAACTGCTTCTCCGCGCACACGAAGTCGGCGTCCAAGTGCGATTTACTGCGATTTCCGCTGAAGAGTACCAGCATTGGGTCGAGGGATCAGGCAAACGCCGGTTCCTGATTGCGGTTCTCGGGCCTGAAATTTCAGGGACGCATCTCGCTGCCGTAAGCGGAATCGTCGCTGACTGCGGATTGAACATCGATCGAGTCGATCGGCTGTCGGCGCGGACTCCGCTCGAGCCACGTGATCAGCCGAGTCGTATGTGCGTAGAGTTGGCCGCGTCGGGTGAACCTGCGAATGAAGACGCAATGCGCGCGGCTCTGGCGCGGCTGACGGAAGAACACGACATCGACGTTGCCTTTCAGCACGACACCGTTTTCCGGAAGAACCGGCGTTTAGTCTGCTTCGACATGGACTCGACACTGATCCAAGCCGAAGTGATCGATGAATTGGCTAAATTGGCAGGAGCCGGCGAGCAAGTTCAGCAGATCACCGAATCGGCCATGCGTGGGGAACTCGATTTCCAGGCGAGCTTCCGGAAGCGTGTCGGTCTATTGAAGGGACTCCCAGAATCGGCGCTTGAAACCGTTAAAAACAACGTCCCCTTGATGTCGGGCGCTGAGAGGTTGATTGGGACTTTAAAGCGCCTGGG
>DASQLD010000517.1:0-2607 GCA_035630195.1 Bryobacteraceae bacterium | reverse complement strand
CATACTTCATCGTGGTCCTACTAGCCATCGCTGGCGGTACGTTCCTCTATCTCGGCTTCCACGCCGTTCACGGCGAATGGAAACGACGCGCTGCCGCCGCCTTGCACTCCAATTAATTCGGCGGCCGGCGTCGATGCCAGTCGGTCGACCCTTGGTACGCCATCCCCATCGCGAGAATCATGTTTTCCGTAAACGGCCGGCTCACTAATTGCAGCGCGACTGGCAAACCCTCCGCAAAACCGCAAGGGAGCGATAATGCGGGCAGTCCTGCAAGATTACTTGCTGGTATCAGCGCCCGGAGTCCAGGCCCAGAATTGGCCGGCGTTGGGAATGAACTCGGCGCATCGAGGGGCTGCGTCACTTTCGGCGCGATCCCGAACCTGGCGGGCGCGACCAGCACATCGATGTCCGTGAGAATGCGCCGGAACTCCTGCTGAATCAATCTGCGAATTCGCATCGCCTTCAGGTAATCGCGAGCCGCGATATCGTGCGCAGCCTTCAATCCCGCGATCTGCTTCTTGTCAGCCAACTCATTCACTTGCCCCGAGGCAATCAACTCTTCGAATACGGACGAACCCTCGACGTCGATCACAGTGCCCGTCACCGCTCCGTAAGGCAAGTCCCCGAGTTTCGTCTCAATTAGGGTTACCCCGAGAGCTTTTAGCGCTTCCAGCGCCTGGCGAAAGACAGGTCGCGTGGCCGGTTCCGTCCATTCCTCGAAGTCTGCCGGGGCGTAACCGACACGGATCGTCTTCAGATCACGGGCATACTTCGGTGTGAAATAGAAGCTTTTTCCGGCAGTCCCCGGGTCGTTGTTATCCTTTCCTGCGATTACCCGCAGCACATGACCGCAATCTTCCGCGGTACGACACATCGGACCGAGTTTGTCCATCGTCCACGACAAGGCCATGGCTCCATAGCGGCTTACTAAGCCGTACGTTGGCCGCAGCCCCGTGATGCCACAAAATGCTGCAGGCGTAATGATCGAACCTGATGTTTCCGACCCGATTGCGTACGGAACCAATCCGGCCGCGACCGCGCTTCCTGAGCCGCTCGATGATCCTCCTGACCAGCGAGATCGGTCCCACGGATTGAGTCCCGACCCGAACATAGACGCCGCCGGGAAACGATACCCGCCGCCGCCCGCCAACTCCACCATCGCGAGCTTGCCCGTTAACACAGCGCCTGTTTTCGCCAGCTTTGTCACGACTGCCGCATCGTAGTCAAAAACCTGCGCGGCAAACGGTTTTGCGCCCCACGTTGTGATCTCTCCGGCGACGCTCAGCAGATCTTTCGCGCCGTAAGGAATCCCCTGTAGCGGACCTCGATACCGCTCCCGGCCTAGGTCACCGTCCACTTCGATCGCCTTGCGCATCGCCGGTTCACGCAGCGAAAGCGCGAGAGCGTTGTACCGCGGACCGAGCTTTTCCAATCGGTCGCAGAATCCACGAGTCAGTTCCACCGCTGTGAAATCTTTCGCGCGCAGACGATTGTTCAACTCGACTATGCTTGCAAAGTAAACGTCATCACCGAGATCTGCCATATCAGTTTATGGACGGAACGTGACGCTCGGCTCGATAGCGATAGGAACTTTGAACTTACGTAGCGTCTCGCGCGTCCGCTGCACTTGCTCTCGAGCTGCCGCGTCCAAATCAGAAGCAGGAGCCTGAGCGGCGGATAACGGATTTGCTGGACGGTGGGCAAGCGCTGCGGCTGCTGCAAACGTAATCCCCAAGTCTCGACGGGTCATTAGGTCAATCCTAACGCCTCGATCGCCGCTCGCTCCATGGCTGGACGAGGAGCCTGCTCGCCGGTGAAAATCTCAAACTGCCGGAACGCCTGCTCCATGAACATTTCGAGTCCCGGAATCGTTTCGCGACCTTGCTCTTCGGCGCGCGCCAATAGCATTGTCTTGGCAGGGTTGTAGACCATGTCGAACACGAGATCGGCTGGAATCTCGCCCTCGAAGTAGCATGCGTGTTCGTTGGGGTGCATCCCCACCGGTGTTGCATGGACGACTGCATCGAAGTACTGGCTATCCACATCCCCGGCAAGGGCCATCTGTGCTCCGGTCGCGCGCGCCAGGAACTTTACCTTATCAGGACTCCGACCTGTAATAGTCACTTTCGCGCCGGCATCGAGCAGCGCAAAGACAGCGCCACGTGCCGCGCCACCGCTACCTACTACCAGCACAGTTGACTTTGCGAGCTTTAATTTTCTCGACAGAGGACCCGTAACGCCATAAATGTCGGTATTCGTCCCCCTCCACTTGCCCGCCTTCTTCCACACCGTATTCACCGCGCCGATCCGCCGCGCCAGCGGATCGATCACATCGAGATAACGCATGATGCGTTGCTTATGCGGAATCGTCACACTGAATCCGGCAATCGGGAGTGTGTCGCAAGTCTGCATAAAATCCCGAAGGTACGGTGGCGGCACAAGGAAGGGAAGATACACAGCATCGAGCCTGCGCGATTGGAAGCCGCGATTATGTACTGCGGGCGAGATGGAATGCTTTACGGGATCGGCGATCACCCCGTAGATCTTCACCGACTTCGAAACCTTCTCGACGCGATAGAGATGACGCAGCGTGCGCGCCGACACTTG
>DASQLD010000516.1:0-2575 GCA_035630195.1 Bryobacteraceae bacterium | reverse complement strand
CATCACCGATCCGGATCGCATGGAATCCGTACTTGAGGATCCGTACATCCTCATCCACGAAAAGAAGATCAGCAACATGAAGGACCTGCTGCCTGTGCTCGAGCAGATTGCTCGCAGCGGCAAGCCGCTCCTCGTTGTCGCGGAAGAAGTCGAAGGCGAAGCGCTCGCCACTCTCGTCGTCAACAAGCTCCGTGGCACACTCAACGCCGCCGCCGTCAAGGCTCCCGGCTTCGGTGATCGCCGCAAGGCTATGCTCGATGATATCGCCATCCTCACGGGCGGCAAGGCCATCATGGAAGAGACCGGCATCAAGTTGGAAGGTGTTCGTCTCGAAGACCTCGGCCGCGCCAAGCGTGTTGTGATCGACAAAGACAACACGACCATCATCGACGGCGCTGGTCAGCAGAAGGGCATCGAAGGCCGGATTAAGCAACTCCGCGCTCAAATCGAAGAGACCACCTCGGACTACGATCGCGAGAAGCTGCAGGAGCGGTTGGCGAAGCTCGCCGGTGGCGTTGCGGTCATTAAAGTCGGCGCTGCTACCGAAACCGAGATGAAGGAAAAGAAGGCTCGTGTCGAGGACGCGCTCCACGCGACTCGCGCGGCTGTCGAAGAAGGCATCGTTGCGGGTGGTGGTGTGGCTCTGCTGCGCGCCGCATCAGCCCTCGAAAACCTGAAGGGCGAAGGCGACGAGCAGATCGGCATCAACATCATCAAGCGCGCTTGCGAAGAGCCGGTTCGTCAGATTTCCGGTAATGCCGGCTACGAAGGCCCGGTCGTTATCGGTCAGGTTCGTGGCAACAACGACACCAACTTCGGATTCAATGCCGCCAGCGGCCAGTTCGAAGATCTGGTGAATGCCGGTGTCATCGATCCGACCAAAGTCACCCGCACCGCTCTGCAGAATGCTTCCTCAATCAGCGCCCTGATGCTGACGACGGAAGCAATGATTGCCGAGATCCCCGAGAAGAAGGCCGCTGCTCCGGCAGGCGGACACGGCGGACACGGTCCAGAGATGGACTACTAAGAAGCAGTTCCGTGTAAGTTGAAAGGCCGTCGGGTTCACCCGGCGGCCTTTTTTGTTTTAATAGCTAGTCGTCACGCGACGCCTTGCCGGCCGCTCACTGTTTCGATTATTGGGAAACGAACGGAAAAGATGACGAGGCACTCTCGTGTTATCGTCATTCAATCAGGCACAGGCCGGTTGGTCGATCGGCCCCACATCGGAGCGTGCATGGCTGTCATCCGCAAACTCGAACAATTAACGTTGGAGAGAGACGTCCCACATACAGACGTGGAGTGCGACATATTCCATCGTTTCCGGAATCGACGGAGTCCGCTATCTTCAAATCGACACGTACGGTTCCACGAGCAGGCAGATACCTGGTAAGAAGAGTCAATCCATTCGGCTAGGCCCGGAAGCGATCCAGCAAATCAAATCAAGGAGTTGCTCGCCAAACACTTTTCGGCCTGACCTCACCGCAATGTCGGCGTCAACCTCTATTTCAATCCCGTGATCCGTCGATAAGCACGTTCAAACTGAAAAGAAGGTAGGGTAAACACGGTCTGAAGGCGCGATTGATCTGGCAGCAGTGAGAATGAAGACCGATTTCGGCAAACGAGATTGATCAGCGAGAATCAGGAAGTTTGGAGCGCAACCGACAGGGACAGCTCCGCTGGACCGGTGGAAGGGTCTCGTATAATCCGTCGATAAGATTGGCGTGAGGGCTAAGCGTTTCGGGGGAGCGGAAGCAATCGCATGGCTTCTAACCACGATGTCAGTCGTTCGGCTCGTGTGCACAGCCGAAGCACGATCTTGCGCGCATGATGCGTCAGCCGTCCCGCCGTATGAAAGATCAGAAACCGCAAGCGCTTGGGCCGCGCTGGCAGCAACTCTGCCGGCAGGGCGAGTCGCTTCAAGGCCGTCAACACATTGTGCGTCAGAATCGCCATGCGCAACCAAGCGGCGTTGGCCCCGAAGCGGCCGCAGGGTAGAACCCCGGCGGCCAGTTCGTTCTTGAGCACATCATGCACGCCCTCGATTGTCCCCGCCTTCTCCCGGTGCCAGGCCAGCAGTTTGGCCGCCGACCACTTTTCGATATTCGTCACCACCGCAAAATGTTTGACGCTCGTCCCATCGGCGAACAGTTGTTCCTGCCGCTTGCGAATTCGCACCGCCACATAGCGCAAAGCCTTGGCATCTTTGTGCTCGTAATGTTCACCGGGCACAAACCGCACGTCGGCGCATTCTCGAATCACTTCTGTGTCTGCCTTGTCGTAGGGTATCCAGGCATGTTCCTCCACTGCCTGCACCGCTTGCTGCATAGGCTTGGTCATGCGCGCAGTAATGGCGAATCCAATCAAGCCCTGCGGCCCATCCTCTCTGCGCTCGTTCCGTAACCAGCCGATCAGCTTGTGCTCGTGGCAAGCTGAGTCTCCCCGATAATAGAACTCATTCACTGTCGATGGCAGCGCAGCGAACGCAGCTTTGGCCACCGCCAATGGCCCCTGTATCGCCGTTACGTTGCCGTCGCGGAACTCATCGGCCAGAACCAAGTCTGTTTCCGACCACACC
>DASQLD010000515.1:0-6408 GCA_035630195.1 Bryobacteraceae bacterium | reverse complement strand
TCTCTTCTGACACCTTCATCGTGGCGAGTTCCGACGCGAGGCCGGCGCCGGATCGACCGGCCACGACGATGGCCGTAACCAGCGGCCCGAGTTCGCGGAATTGTGCGACAACAACAAGCTCGGGCACATATACCACCGAGCCAAACCGTTCGAGTTGTGAAACACCGAGGAACCCGATGATGAGACCGACCAGCAAGTTGGCCGAGCTCGTGACAAGAAGTGCGTTCGCGCCGATCTCCTGAAGGAGCCTGGGAAGCGATCGCCAATCGATCGAGCTCGGGTGACGGATCGACTCCAGTAAGGCAATAGTACAGTGTCCGATGAAGTCAAAAGCGCTTCTTACCGTGCCGGGCAGCTCGGCGGCTCCGGCGCCGATCCGCTCCAGGACGTTCATCCGGCGCGCTGGCGCCAGCCGATCCGCTCCGCGTCCGCGATAGAGGGCGATCAGGCGGGCCGCTTCCATATTGCGGTCTTCCAGGATGTGCGGGCGGAGCCCATCGGTGTCCAGCCGGTCCAGCAAACGAGCCAGCAGAACTGCGCCGGCGCCGTCCAGGCGATCGACATGCGAAAGGTCGACTTCAACCGATTGGCACCCTTGCAAACGCGACCCAGCATCCTTCATCACACGTGCCACAGACATGCCATGCGCCAAATCGAAAGAACCGGAAGGAACGAGATATCCCTGGCGCCCTTCGCGATCGGCTCGGACCGTTACACTCATTTCTGGACCATTGTCGTGGACTGGCGAGGTCATTACCGTATCTTCTATTGCCTTTTGTCCCTGGTTGATTCTCTTGGCCAAATGCATTGGCAGACTTCGACCCGCGCAGGCAGACGGTCAGACGGAAGCCGGCTCCCTGGTCGCTCATGCATTGGTAGTGAGGAGTTCGCCCCAAGTACGAGTCCGCTCGAAGGTTCGGCAGTCCAAGATTCCAGAAGCCGTTCATCCCCCCCTCTCCTGGTATCTGTGGCTGATCCGATGTCGATCACGTTCGATTGCCTGAATGCCGGCAAAACGCAATCCCGGAACCGGTGACGACGCGAGCCCGCGCCCCCGTGGAGCCCTCGTTTCGAGGACTGAACAAGGCTCTATTCAGTGATAAAACTTCGCCGCCTCGGCGATCCACGGTTTCCCTTTGGAACTTGTCTCCGAAGGTGTCAACCGAAAGGTGGTTCGACTCCGACAGCAGTTTGTCTGCGAACTCCTGACTGTGGTCACCTTCGCCGGCGATGAGTCGCGGAATGAACCCGTTCATGTGCGGCCTCCAGATCGATGCTATGTTGCTGCAACGTCCCCTTAGGACTACCACCTGGCCCGTCAAGCAGATCCGGGCGGTCCTGAAGCGACATTGCCTTTGGAGTCGAAGTGCTCCGTTCCGCTCCCGCGCGCACGGTGAATGCCCCCATGAGGGCCAGGACGAACGGGATTGAGGCGGCCATAACAATTGGATTTTGAGACGCTTCGCACCGGACAATGATTCATTTCTTTCGACGATCGACTTCAAAGAGTGTTGCTCTTACGACACGGGCAACCATTGACTGCGCGATGCCGGTAATTCAAAACGAGTCTCGCCTTAGCTCAGGCTTGATCCACGGCACTTGATCTGAATGAGTCAAGTTCAGGCAGCGAGTTTTGCTTTCTCTGTCCAAATCCGGAGCTCCTTTCGATGGTTGTCGAAGCAGCGCTTCAATGGCGTGATGGCCAGGTGACCAGGCAGTGCGAAGGCCAAGTGGGGCGCAGGATTCTGCAGTAACTGCGTGAAGAAACAGAGTGCCCCGGAGTCCGAGCGATGTCACACGGTAACGATGCGGCAGCCGGCGGAGCCACTCTCGCAGAAACGTAGCGATCTTCTCCGCCGAAAGCCGTCGCAGATGGGGTGCAGGCGTTTGGCGTCAGCGCAACTCAGAAGGCCATTATCCAGCGCTTCATAGCCCATGCCCTTCCGCTTCAACTGCTGTTGGGCATACTCGGGCCGGTTCAGATACAGCTTTCCGTTGTAGGGAAAATACGAACAGAACTTCAGAAAGAACGGCGCAAAGTCCCGGTCAACCGCATACAGATAGTAGTGGGTTCACCATGGCCGACGATTTTGACGTTCTTCAGCCGGTCCGCCATCCAGCGCCGCCACGAATTGCCGGCTCAGGGCACTCATCAGTCCCGACGACGCCCACGGTTGATTTCGATGTGACCGAAAGAACCCAGCCCCACCGCTTTCGCACTGCAGTTGCGGCACGTACACCTTCAGATATACTCACGTCACGTGATCTTTCAACACATCGGCCACACTCTGTGCTAATTCATGGCGGCTCCGTTCGTTCGGTTTTGCCCTGCGAGGGCGCTTAGACTGTTGATCGATGCCATTGAGGCTGTATATCAGATCTCGTCACGAACCGGCCAACGGAGCCGTTATCCACATGCCTTGTCGGTCTGACGCGGCGCCTCGTTAGAAGTTGAAGATCCTAGCCTATCGCAACCCGTCAATATATCCGAACGCTACTTCGGATCGAAGCCCCTTCGCCGGGACCGGCAGATCCACGCTTTGAGCCGGCAGATCGATTCGAGGAAGCACGATCGTGAAAATGGAACCGCGGCCGGGTTCACTTTGAACGGTAAGGCGACCACCATGAACCTGGACATTCCATTGAGCAATGGACAACCCCAGACCTGCTCCGCCGGAATCGCGGGACCTGCCTTCCTCGACGCGGTAGAAGCGATCAAATAATCGCGGCAGTTGGTGATGAGGAATTCCCGGCCCGGTATCCTGGACTTCTAAGAAGACATGGCCGTTTTCTTCTCCCACCCTGATCGAGATCGTGCCGCCGCGGGGTGTATGTTTAATCGCGTTGTCCACGATGTTCATTAATGCCTGCCGCAGCAATAAACGGTCGCCATGCACCAGAGGATCGCCGGCTACGCTGACACGTAGCAACTGGCCATTCTCCTCAAGGAGCGCTTCGAACAAAGCCGCGCATCCCCTGGCAATCTCCGTCGCGGAAACCACCGCGCGTTCGAGCTGGATCTGACCGGCATCGGCTCGTGCTATCGTCAGCAGGCTATCGACGAGTCGCGTGAGCTTGTTCGCTTCCTCGAGCATGCTGCCGATGACGTCCCGGTAGCCGGCGACAGTTGCCTCCTTTTGGAGGCCAACTTCCCCCACACTGCGTATTGCCGCCAAAGGAGTCCTCAACTCGTGTGAGGCGTCGGAAGTAAATCGCTTGAGCTGCTCGAAAGATTGTTCCAACCGGATGAGAACGGAATTGAAAACGCGAGATAAGTCCGCCAGTTCCCCATCGGCGACGTTCACCGGAAGCCTCTCATGCAAGCGGTCACTCGTGATGGCCTCGGCCTGCCGGGCAATTTGCTGAATGGGCTTCAAAAACCGCGAAGCTAGCAAGTATCCGCCGACGCCGGCAATTGCAAGTATCAGGGGAAGCGGTAGCAAGAGATTCCAAAGATTCGATCGGAATTGACTCCACAACGGATCCTCACTGAAAGCGACACGGATGATTGTGGGTCGACCCTCGATGAAATGCCGGCGGCTTACAAGTTGCAGGCGCGTCCCGTCGGAGAGCGTGTAGTCTCTTGGTGAATATCCACCTTCTCCCTCACCCGGACGCACGGTCTCACCAAGAGACCGCCCGCCCAACAATTCATTTCTGAACAGAACCTTGCCATCGATAGAACGGACTTCAAGAAGCCGCTCCAGCACTTGCTTCGATTCGGGATTGTTGTGGTAGTCGTCGTGAAGGATCAAGCGTCCATTCTGAAACCGCAGCAAGCCCTCTACAGTTTCCAGATCCTGGATTGCGTGACGAACGAGCTGTCGACGGAGATCTCGAAGAAGGAAGAATGATGCCGCCGCGGAATACAACAGCAGAACGACAGCCAAAGCCGATACAAACCACAGAGCCAGACGCGTCCGAATATGCCCGAGCCGGATTGCCGTCACTGCGGTTCCTCGCGCAGCGTGAAGCCAACGCCGCGAACTGTTTGTAGCAGCTTTCGATCATGGCCGTCATCGATTTTGCGTCGAAGCCGAGCTATGTGAACGTCAATAACGTTATCGATCGGAGTCGCTCGTGCGGTCTCCTTCCATACATCGCGAGCGAGCATTTCCCGGGATACGACAGAGCCCTGGTTCCGTAGAAGGTACTCAAGCAACTCATATTCACGCGCCGTGAGCTCTACGGGTACGCCACCTCGCGATACCGTGCGGCCATTTACATTTAGAACGAGGTTGCCAAGACTCATTCTTTCAAGCTTCTCCGGTCTCCCCCTCCGAAGCAGCGCGCGCATGCGGGCGAGCAGTTCAGAGAAGGCGAACGGCTTAACCAGATAATCGTCCGCTCCCGTATCGAGCCCTTTGACACGATCTTCAACGGAATCGCGGGCCGTCAGAAGCAGCACCGGTATGACGATGCCGTTTTGTCTGAGTCTGCCTAGAATCTCGAGCCCACTTCTACCCGGAAGCATGACGTCCAGCAAGGCCAGATCAAATCGTTCGGAATGGATGAGATAGAACCCTTCCTCGGCTGTCTTTGCTACCGACACGGTATAGCCCTGCTCCTGCAGTCCTTCTTCAAGAGCGCTTGACAACTTCGGTTCGTCTTCGACAACGAGGATATGCACTAGATTCCTCGTATACCGCGATTCGTTCATCAGCGACAACTTAAGAGTTTCTGACGGTGATGTCAGGAAATGTTCAGACATTCTTCAGTGGCGCGGGAGAGGCTGGAGCCGTACAAATAGGTAAAGCCCATTGCACAACGACATGCTCCATCCGGGACCGGTACCGACGCTACAGCCGTATTTTCTCATTTCTCCGCCGGCGCCGTGGGTTATCTGGGTAAGAAAGCTGGCTATCGCGTTTGCAGCGGTCTGCAGTGTTCTGGACGCTTCGGCTCAACAAACGCGCATCCTTACCCTCGATGAGGCGGAAAAGCTTGCATTAAAGAACCATCCGAGAATCGCATCGGCGGCGTTCAACGCACAAGCAGCAAGCAGCGTAGTCACACAGGTCCGGTCGGCTTTCCAACCGTTCGTTGCGGCAAATGTTACGACAGCCGGGGCAGAACGAGACACGGCTATCGCCGCGGGTCAGCTCCAAACCTCGGGTCTGGCCAGCCGCGCCGCAACAGGGATCGGTGTAAGCCAACTGATAACCGACTTCGGCAGAACTTCTAGCCTGGCGGATTCAGCTCGTTTACGCGCAGCCGTGCAGGAACGCAATGTCGCGACCACCAAGGCCCAAGTGTTGTTGCAGGTGGAGCAGGCTTACTACTCCGTGCTGGCTGCCGATGCAGTGCTCAAGGTGGCGCAGGCAAGGGTCGGCATGCTCGAGGTGACTCTCCGGCAGGTCCGAGCTCTCGCTGAAAGTAACCTCAAGTCGACGCTGGATGTCAGCTTTGCGGAAGTATCGCTGTCGGAATCGCAGCTTGCTTTGTATCAGGCCGAAAACGCAGCAAAAGCAAGCCGGGCGACTCTAGCGGCGGCGATCGGCGAGACGAAAGACGAGCCGTTCGAGGTCGCGGATGTCATATTGCCAGGACGCGTTGCCGACGACGCGCAGACGCTCGTCGACGAGGCCTTGAAGAACCGTCCCGATCTATCGGTAGCGCGATTGACCGAATCCGCCGCTCTACGTTTCGCGGACGCCGAAAAGAGGTTGCAATACCCCGCGGTTAGTCTCGTGGGCGTGGTTGGTGTCGTTCCTATTCATCAAAAAGATTTTACGAGCCAGTACAGCGCGGTCGGATTGAATATCTCGGTTCCTTTTCTGAATGGTGGGCTGAATGCCGCACGGCGAGCCGAGGCGGAACTTCGCGCGCGGGGCGCCGGGAAGGATTCGGAGGCGGTGAGCCTTCAAGTGGCCGCAAACGTCCGGCTCGCGTGGCTGGAAGCAGATACGGCGTGGCGAAGAATCGATGTAACCGCAAAGCTGGTCGATCAGGCTACAACAACCCTGAGGCTCGCGAACACACGCTATGAAATCGGCTTGAGTGGAATTCTGGAACTCACTCAAGCGCAGTTTTCCCAGACATCCGCACAGATCGCAGCCGCAAACGCGAAGTACGACTATCTGACGCGGGTTGCAAACCTGAACTACGCCATAGGAGCACTCCGTTGAGACTTCCATTACGATCGTCGATCGCAATCGTCGCGGTCTTTGTGTTTGCCGGCAGTCAGACATCCTGTTCCAACACTTCGAGTGCAAAAGTGCCGTCCGTGGAGCCCCTCGAATCGCCGGCGGTAGTGGTCCCGGCTGGTCGGGTGGCCAGATCCGCCATCGCCAGTAAGACCCTGCTCACAGCGGAGTTTCAGCCATTTCAGGAAGTCGATGTCATGGCCAAAGTAGCAGGATATGTGCGAACGATCAAGGTAGATCTAGGTGATCGTGTTCGCGAGGG
>DASQLD010000514.1:0-11980 GCA_035630195.1 Bryobacteraceae bacterium | reverse complement strand
GAAGTCGAAGATTGGCTCAACCGATTTTTGCGTCTCAGGCAATCAGGCTGGCAGCATGATTGCCTGAGACGCAAAAATCGGTTGAGCCAATCTTCGACTTCCTCGAAGCGGCCCAGACTAGCCAATTCGTTCAACCGCCTGTCAAGCGTGTCTTCGACCCGTTCCGTCGCCTCTGACACAGTCAGCCAGCCCGGCCAGCCTCTCAGACGCACTCGAGTGGGTGGAAAAGTGACCCGCTCGGGTACAAGCGATGTGCCGGTTAGAATTGCATTGGCTAACCGCTGACCCCTGACATCACGCTTATAGTAAACCTTCCAAACATCGGCAATGTGGGTGGTAAACCATACGCTCTTGGGAACCACAGCCATGCAGCCCTGCACCAACACTCGCAGAAACCGGATCTGGCGGGAAGGACGCTCCATCAGGCGCTTGCCGAATCCGCCGGGCAGGATAGACTCCGTCTTTCTCAACAGTTTCCATAGAACAATGATGGCAACGACCTCAGTAGGCGAGCGCTCACGCTTTACGACCCAATGGTCGGAAGCGTAGACCACTTTCCCAACGCCTTCGCCGAGACGATACAGGCGAGTCGTCGTAAGCTCCTCAGGAGCCGTGGAGATCGGGGTGTATCCATTCAGCCCTGCCATTGCGCCCGTTACTACATTAGCGCCGAGAGCGCCGAATTCTATCGAACGAACTGATCCACGTAGTTTTCGCCGAGGCCGGATTCGACATAATGCTTACGGCACATGTCGATCTTGGTGAAGACATCTTCAAAGCCGGTATGGCGCCCTTCCTCGTCGACGTAATACATGCAGCCGGAGATATTGAAGAAGGTGATCATCTCTTCAACGTCGGCATCGACGGTCAGAGTGTGTGTTTCTCCTGGCGGCTCGAATACGTAGTCTCCGGCTCTTGCAATCCAATCATGCTCCAGATATCGCCATGAGCCTTTGATCACGTAACCATGCACTGGCGCAGGATGCCTGTGGCGGCTAAGTATACCGGCGCGGCGAACACGAAGAAGATTACACCATTGCCCGTTAAGCGTATTCAACATCAAGGGACGGAACCAGACGTTGGGGGCCTGCGGAACCCAGACGCGCTCGTCCTCGGGAATGACTGTCGTGACAATTTGGTGCGGGGAGAGCGGATGGGTAGTCTGCATGGCGCTTGTAGCCCTATTTTATGCCGCCGAATAACCGCCATCGACAGGAACGATGGCGCCCGTCATGAACGAAGCCGCATCGGAACAGAGAAACAGCACGGGACCGGCAACCTCTTCGGGCAATCCCCACCTGCCGAAAGGTGTCCGAGTTAGAAGGCCGGCAGAGCGAGCAGGATCGTCCTGGAGTGCCTGTGTCAAAGGCGTTGCTATCCAACCAGGAGCAACGGCGTTGACGCGAATGCCTTCACTTGCCCAAGCGAGCGCTAACGATCGAGTCAATTGCGCGATGCCTCCTTTGCTGGCGCTGTAGGCGGGAACACGGGCGCCACCGAAGAAGCTCAGAAGCGAGGCGATATTCACGATGCATCCCCGTGTCTTCTGCAGATGGGGCCGAGCCGCTGCGCAAAGGCGCATGGTTCCGGTGAGGTTTACATCAATGACTTGCTCGAATACATCGATATCGAATTCGTCGTCACGGCGTATCATGCCCGCAGCGTTCACCAGCACATCGAGAGTGGGAATGGTCGCGATTACACGTTGAACGGCCTCGATATCACGTACGTCCAGGCGCTCATAGCGAAAGCCGTCTTCTGAAGTCTCAGCTCCCGGCAGACCTGCTGCAATTACGTTCGCCCCTGCTTTTACGAAGGCCTGTGCGACTGCTCGTCCGATACCGCTTGTCCCACCGGTCACCAGGACGGATTTACTTGCGAAGTTGAACATTGGGAATCTCGCATATGGTAACAATGCGAGCTCATTGAGGCTTCACTGTTGGAAAAGCAATGGAGCGAAGGCGTGTAGATGCTTGCGCCACACCTGCCATTCGTGACTTCCCGGCCCTTCGAACCAAACATGCCTGATACCAGCCTTATCCATTGCCTCGTGCGCGGACTTCAGATTGGAAAAGCCCCTATCCTCAACTCCGCAGCCAAGCCAGAGGAGACGAATTTTTTTGTTGGCGGCTTCGACATCTTTGAAGGCTCCGCCAAAGGATGTCTGTGGATCGAACGCTCGCATGCCACCGCTGAATCCGCCGATGTAGCTGAACTTATCGAGATTTGCGAGGCCGATGGTTAACGCTTGGCCCGAGCCCATTGAGAGTCCCGCAATAGCGCGGTTCTTTGCTTCCGGAACGGTCCTGTACTTCGAATCGATCTCCGGCAGAAGATCCTCAATTACAAGTTTGGGGAACGACTCGGCATAGCCTTTTTCCATCACGATGATCATCGGCTTGGCCTTACCGGACGCGATGAGATTGTCGAGGATCAGGTTCGCCTTGCCCTGCAGCGTCCAGCCCCGCTCATTCTCTCCGGAACCGTGTTGAAGATAAAGCACTGGATATCGCACCTGAACATTTGTGTCGTAGCCGGGAGGTGTATAGACGAACGCCTGACGGACTGCGCCAGTCGATTTGGTCCGATAGACGTGGATACGAACGTCGCCGTGCGGAACATTCTTGACGTTGTAGAAATCGAGCGTCTCGTCGGGAACTTCGAGTCCGCTCGTCTGCTGCGCCCAGCCGAAAAAGGTCTCGCTGGAAGGATCGGTTGTCCGATGCCCGTTGACGATGAGTTCGTAGTAGTGGAAGCCTGGGCGAACGGGATCGGTGGTCACCGACCAGGTTCCATCTTCCGCGCGCGTCATTGGATATGGCTTGTTGCCGTTCATTCCGCTGTCCGCAGCCCGGCCAGCGACGGCGACGCTTTGCGCTTCGGGTAGCTTCACTTGAAACGTAACCCGGCGATCCGGATGTATCAGGGGATATTGTTTTCCAAAAACATTGGAAGGCGCGGGTGTCTGGCCCGGCGAGCAGGCGAAGAGGGCGAGAAAACAGAAAAACACTCGGTGCATACTCGCCGGAGCATATCACCTAAATCGAAAGACAAAAAAGGGAGGGCGTGAACCCTCCCTTCTGTTTTGGTTGTGAATGAAAACTACCAGCGCTGGCCGCGACCACCGCCGCCGCCACGATTGCCGCCACCGCCAGAGGGACGACGACCGCCGCCGCCGCCGCCACCGAAACCTCCGCCACCACCTGAGGTCTTGGGGCGCGCTTCATTGACGTTGAGGGCGCGGCCGTTGAGCTCGGCGCCGTTTAGCTGTGAAATAGCCGTTTCCGCATCGCGGGCTTCGGTCATTTCGACGAAGGCAAAGCCACGTGGCTGCCCACTGTCACGATCAGTTACGACACTGACGCGCTCGACATTGCCATAGGCTGAAAACGCAGCGTGCAATTCTTCCTGCGTTGTTTGGTAGCTGAGATTACCGACAAAGATGTTGGTCATTGAAAATACAGATCCTCGAAATTGAATTAGTCTCTGTCAGACAGCACTAGGGAACCGGGACCGGAAGGGAGCGGAACGGAGGCGGCCAGAAGGCACTCGCGGGTTAGGACGGATGCGCGCAAAGACAGTACCAGTGTATCAGAAGTTCTAAGGTTGTCGAGTATTATTTGGAACGAAAGGGGTGTATAGGCCCCGCATTTGCGAGTTCAACTGTTAGTTTTTCTCGGGGTAATTCCTGGCTGGCCCAGAATGGAAATATGGCTAGTCAAGTCGCTCACTTAGGATCGCCGGAGAAGACGGCGTTCCGTGTACTCGCGGCGATTAGCATTTGTCACCTGCTCAATGACATGATCCAGTCGTTGATCCCAGCGATGTATCCATTGTTGAAGCAATCGTTTCAGCTGGATTTCGGCCAGATTGGATTAATCACTCTAACAAACCAGGTGACGGCTTCACTTCTTCAGCCGGTCATCGGATATTACACAGATCGAAGGCCCAAGCCGTATTCTCTTTGCTTCGGGATGGCTGTCACGCTGGGCGGTCTGTTGTTGCTCGCCGGAGCTCCAAATTTTTCGCTGATTTTGGTTGCTGCGGCGCTGGTCGGCTTCGGATCGGCCGTGTTCCACCCGGAGTCGTCCCGGGTCGCTCAGATCGCCTCCGGAGGCCAGCATGGACTTGCCCAATCTCTGTTCCAGGTCGGGGGAAATGCCGGCTCTTCTACAGGCCCGCTTCTAGCTGCGTTCTTTGTACTGCCGCGCGGCCGGGCGAGCGTCGCTTGGTTCTCTGTCGCCGCGTTGACAGGGATGGCGCTGCTGGCGAAGGTCGGAGCGTGGTACAAGCTCCGCGTTCTTACAAGAGCGAACGCGCCGCAGAGCCTCCGCACAGAAAAATCTAAAGGCAAGATAGCCAGGCCAATCGCAATTCTATTGGCGCTAATTTTCTCAAAATACTTTTACATGGCGAGTTTCGGCACCTACTACACCTTCTTTCTAATGAACCGATTCAATGTCACGGTTCAGCATGCGCAGGTACTTTTATTCGTATTTCTCGGCGCGGTGGCAGCGGGAACGATCATCGGTGGACCCATCGGTGACCGTATTGGCCGGAAGTATGTAATCTGGTTCTCAATTCTTGGCGTTCTGCCATTCAGTTTGCTGCTGCCGTACGCGAACCTTTTCTGGACAGCCCTTCTCAGCGTGATCATAGGACTGATTCTGGCGTCGGCATTTTCGGCGATTCTGGTTTTTGCGCAGGAACTCGCTCCCGGAAACGTCGGCATGATTTCGGGAATGTTCTTTGGATTTGCGTTTGGAATGGGCGGACTTGGAGCTGCGGTGCTCGGATGGCTTGCTGATGTGACGGACATCCAATTTGTCTACAAGGTCTGTTCCTTCTTGCCGCTGATCGGATTACTGGCGGGTTTTCTTCCCGATCTGCGGAAGGAACCCCGCTAAAATGAGGCAGTCTTCACATCATGTCCTCACCACATGTTCTCGAATCCAAACTCTTGAAGCAACTTCCATGGCTGACGCACGGATTTGGAACCCGTCAGACTAGGGATTGGCCAGGCAATTATACCCATCTCAAGCAGGTTCACGGCGACAACATTGTGCTGGCGGATGGGGCTTGGGGCTCGATTGGGGAAGGTGATGCGCTCATTTCGGCCCACCCGGGAACGCTGGTTGGCGTGCGGACGGCTGATTGCGTGCCCGTTCTGCTTGCCGATACCGATCTTCGGGCGGTCGCCGCCGTACATGCAGGCTGGCGAGGAACGGTGGCTGAAATCGTCCGCAAAACAGTTGAGCGAATGACCGCAGAGTTCGGCTCCCGGCCAACCAGCTTGTTAGCGGCTATCGGACCTTCCATTGGGCGGTGTTGTTTCGAAGTAGGCCCTGAGGTCGCAAAGCAGTTCGGTGTCGAAGGACGGACGCATATAGACCTGGTAGCGTCGAATTTTCGACTTCTCACCGCCGCCGGGGTGCCGGCTGCCCAAATCGAAGTCGCGGACTTGTGCACGGTGTGTGACCCGCTCCGGTTCCATTCTTTTCGGCGCGACAAGGAACAATCGGGACGGATGGTGTCGGCGATAGGAATCGTTCGGTAAACATCAAAATGCGGGCCCCGATAGGCCCGCATTTTCGTTGGAAGGTGATAGGTAGGATTAAGCTGCGCTGACCAGCAAATCCTCGAGGGATTCGCTGCCCTCTTCGTGCGCGCGGTCGGCCTGTTCCTGGCAAGAAATGCAATACGGAGTCCACGGCACAGCGTTCACACGCTTAATGCTGATCTCCTCTTCGCAGTGGACACAGGTTCCGAAAGTCCCCTCGTCAATCCGTCTGAGGGCGGCCCTCACGTTGCGGAGTAGGTTGGACTCACGGTCAAGGTTACGAATGGCTAGTTCACGTTCCGCTGCATTCTGCACTTCGTCCAACGCATCTGGGCTCTTCTCGATGGTGATTGCTTCGCGGTTGCGTAGAACTTCTGATAGCTCGGCCTGTCTTGCTTCCAGGATCTCTTTGTACTTGTTGATGTCGGTCTTCGTCATGGCTGCTCTCCTTACTTCTTCTCGTTTTGTTATCTTGCGCCCTTGTTACCAAGTGCATTTAGACGTCGGCGTTTCGCCAAAGTTACCTGATTCGATCAAATCGTTTTTGGGAACTTGCCGATCGGCGGAACCGCTGATTTCGCCGTGTGTCTAATAGACTCTTGGTATCGGGCTCCCCGAATCATAGCACACCCCCAAGCAATTGCAAGGCCACTCAAATTGACTGAACTATCCGCAGACTTCATGCCTCATCCCTACTTGAAGGTCGCCGCTAAGCTATGTCAAATGAATGAATCATCAGCGGCTTGGTTTATGACGAATACTGAGATCAGAAAGTTCCTCAGTTCCGCCGCATCTGGTTACGCGAGTTTTCGCCCCGTAGCGGCTCAGGCCGCAAATTTTGCTTATCTTGGAACGTAAAAGAAGCATCCCCTGTCGAGATTACTCGGTTCTTACTTAGCTTCGAAGCCCGCGGAAAGAAAAACCACTCCAAGTTCGCGCGCATCCACGAGCCCAGCCGCCAAGTAGGGGTCTACAATACACTCAACATTGACAGCTTCGTCCCCCAAAAGAGTTTGTGGAACATCCCCCTTTAGAGTGTAAGAGCCAGCTACGTTATAGGCTTGCTTCACGATGGGTGTGTTCTGGACCAGCATGGACACTGTTGTGGACTTAACTTGGTTGATTACGGATTCGGGAATTGTGAACTTCAGGACCAATTCGACTCTGCGTTGTTTCCGCTCAGGAGGAGGCTGAAGGGCGACCACGAATCTCCCCATCGTCCACCGCCAGGTGTTGTACTCGATTTTGTGGAACCCCTTAACCAACTGTACGGAACTGTTCGGATCCGCAGCGTTTACGGTGGAGGTAATTACCGGTATCGATTCGTCTGTCGGCTCGAGCTTGATCTTCTCTCGGCCGCACCCGGATATCAGCATCAACACCGCGACCATTGCCGGCGCCGCGAGATCTCTAGTCAATCGCCACACTTCTCCACTTCGACCAGACAGGAGTAGAAGGTTGGGCCACCACCCATATCGGTCAATCGGGGCGAGGTGAGAGTGTTCACTCCCATACCCGATTGGGACAGTTTGTTCCAGCGGACTGCCGGAATACGGACAACGCCTGAGCGAACTGCCCCATTTACGGCAGCCACTGCGAAGTAGGATCCACGGTCGTTGTAGACACGCACACGGTCGCCGGATGCAATGCCGCGGGGGGCTGCATCCTCGGTATGAAGATAAGTGATTGCAGTTTGGAGATCCACATCCCGGCGATTCCCGAAGGTGGAGTTCATGCTGTCGTCGTTCTTCGAAGAAACACACTCCAACGGGTATTTCTTGAGGAGAGATTTGTTCCCGAGACGCGATTCTTCAGGCGGAACGTAGTCGAGATTTGGCGCCGCCAGGTTCACCCGGCCCGAAGGTGTTGGAAAGGCGCCCGAAGCAAACGGGAGGAAGGGCTCGGGAATCGAAAGCCGCACGGAGCGCTCGGCCTCCAATCGCTCGAGTGTAATTCCCTCGAGGAAGGGATGGCCGGAGGCAAGCGCCTGACGAATCATGTCGTCCTCGGTGTCGTCAAAGCAAGGGTCTGTGAACCCCATCGCCTTGGCCAGGAGGCGAAACACTTCCACGTTCGACTTTGCCTCGCCTGGCGCCGGGAGCGCCGGCCTCGCTAACTGAAGATAATAGTGCCCGTACGCGAGATACAGATCGGTGTGTTCGAGAAACGTCGTCGAGGGTAAGACGATATCGGCAAAATCAGCGCTATCGGTTTGGAACTGATCGAGTACGACCGTGAACAGATCCGGTCGTTTGAGTCCTTTGATGACCGAGCTCTGATCCGGAGCGATCGCTGCCGGGTTTGAATTGTAGATGACGGTGGCTTTTATCGGAGGATCGGCCAGTTCATTAAGAACATGACCGAGCTGGCTCATGTTAACCAACCGTGTCGGGCCGGGCTGCAGATCTGCACGCTCGACCGCCGCCCGATCAAACTGGAATGCCTGTGACGTGGATAGCTGCAGACCTCCGCCGACTTCACGATAACCGCCGGTCAGCACTGGTAGAAGCGCTATTGCCTGCACTGCCGCGCCGCCTCGCTCGCTGCGCTGCACTCCATAATTCAGGCGAATACCGGCGGGCCTGCTCGTTGCGTATTCGCGGGCCAGAGCGATCAGATCTTCAGCAGGGATCCCGGTCAGGCCGGAAACACGATCCGGTGTATACGATGCAATCCTTTCGGAGAATATCTCGAAGCCGTCGGCCCCTGTCTCAAGAAACGAGCGATCGTAAAGCTGCTCCTTCACGATCACGTGCATCATCCCTAAAGCGAGCGCGAGGTCGCTCCCGGGATGGATGGGGAAAATTTTATCGGCCAGCTTACCAGTGCGGTTGACGATCGGGTCGATGACGTAGAATTTGGCGCCGTTGCGTCGGGCTTCGACAATGAAGGGCCACAAGTGGACGTTCGTTCCGAGAACGTTCGCTCCCCAAGCCAGGATGAGCTTGGAATGCCGAAATTGCTCCGGCTCCATGCCGTAACGGGCTCCAACACTCTCGTTCAATCCGGCTGCTCCGGCGGCGGAACAGATCGTGCGGTCGAGACGAGATGCGCCCATCCGATGGAAGAATCTGCGGTCCATCCCGGATCCGTTCAGCATTCCCATCGTTCCGGCGTAGCTGTAGGGAAGAATAGCCTGGCTTCCCCATTCCTCCGCGACCGATTTCAGACGGGTCGTGATGGTGGAAATCGCCTGTTCCCAACTGATGCGTTCGAACCGCCCTTCGCCTTTCGCCGCAACTCGTTGCAGAGGATGAAGCAGTCGCTCTGTGGAATATTCGCGATCAAGGTATCTGGCGACCTTTCCGCAAAGAAAACCCCGCGTTATAGGATGGCTGGGATCCCCCCGGAGCCTGGAGCCGACTCCGTTGGTGTCGACATCGATCAGCAGCGAGCATGTGTCAGGACAGTCCAACGCGCATACGCTGTGCCGGGTCTCTGGCGCCATGCTCTATTTTACATAGCTGTAAACGAATCGGGTTTGCGCAACGTCAACCATTTGCGTTACGTCAATGATCAGTTGTAAGCTCTCTGCAGGAGATAACAGGGGGAAACATGGTTCGGTTTGCTAGTTTATCTTTCCTAATGGTTCCGCTGGTCGTTCTAGGGCAGAACATTCCGGTTGTTACCCGAGGGATGCCTGCGCGACCGAACGCATCTCCTTACGGCAACATCCTGTTTCCCGGCGGCACACCGCCGCCCCATATGAATACGCATGCCGGCCGTATGGGGCCCGCGGTCAGCGGATCAATTCCGTATACCGGCGTTCCTCCGGGTCAGATCGGACGCCCTGGACGTCCGCGTACGATCGTTGTGCCCTACGCCTATCCAATGTTTTATGGAGGAGGATACTACCAGGAGCCTCAGTCCACGAACGTGACGGTCGTGGTGCCGCAACAGCCTGTTCCAAGCGTGGTCATCAACAACAACTACGTTCCGCCTGAGTCCGGAAAGCCGGGCTTACGAGAATATTCCGCAGGCGAAGCTCCCGAGCCCGGGGTAAGGGTTTACGACGGGGGAGCTTCCTCAAAGCCGCGCCAAGAACCCGCCCCCGCAAACGGCCGATCGATCATGGATGAAAAGCCCACGATTCACTTGATCGCCCTCAAAGATGGAACAATCCGGCAGGCCCTTGGGTACTGGGTTCGTGGAGAAGACTTGCACTACGTGACTCCGGACTCGACGTTGAATCACGTGTCGCTGTCAACGGTCGATCGGGAACGCTCCGTGGAACTAAATGCCGAGCGGAAACTCGATTTCGATTTACGGCTTCCCAGGTAAGCGATATTCTCCGGCGGCGAGACGCCGGACGAAATCGACGTCGCCATCGAGAAAGTCATAGGCGGGCAACCGGGCTGGCTCCTCCCAGACGATCCGCTCGAAGGCAAGCGCCTGGGGCTCGCCGCTGAATTCCTTCACTTTGAAGAAAATAAGTAGGATGGTGGCACGCTTGGGATACTCGTGCGCGTACCTGACGATCTCGTGCCCTACGCGCGCTTGAATCCCGAGTTCTTCTTCCAGCTCACGCGCAAGAGCGGCTGCCGGTGCTTCGCCACGTTCCACTTTGCCGCCCGGAAACTCCCATTTCAAACCATGCGAGTCGGACTTCCGGCGTTGTCCGATCAGGATGCGCCCATCACGTTCAATCACAGCCGCGGCGACTTTGATGACCGGTCTCCCCATATATCCAAGATGATGTGTAAGGTCGATACATTGTAGCGTTACGCTTTAGGGCATGCCCAGTCTACGGTTGCTGGACCATTTTCGGAACCCGCGCAATGTCGGAGAACTTGCGCCTCCCGCCATCTGTATCGACGCGGTCAATCCGGCATGCGGCGACATGTTGCGCTTGTGCGCCGAAGTAAAGGAGAACAAGGTCTCAGCCGTCTCCTTCAAGGCGCGAGGGTGTCCTGCCTCGATCGCAGCCGGGTCCGCGCTCACAGAGATTATGATGGGCCGCACGCGCGCTGAACTCGTAACAGTGGATAACCAGTTGATCGACGATGCGCTCGACGGACTTGAGCCTGCTTCCAGGCATGCCGCCCAGCTCTGCGTCGACGCTGTCAAAGTCTTCTTAACGAAGTGGCCTTGAAATTATTGGGCTTCGGGCGGGTCCAATATCCGTATGGATTCTCGTAGGCGATTCATTTTCTCGGTATTTCTGCTGACTGTCGTGTCGGCTGCAGCGGCTGACCCGACGGGCTTCGACGGCAAGTGGGTGTTGGATAAGAACAAGACCCAGGCGACCGGAGGTCCCGAAGACCTGCAACTCGAGATAAAGCAACAGCCCAACAAGGTTGTGATCAAGTCCAAGTACAAGGAACCGAAAGACGCGATCTATCCTCTGTTGTGGGTCGGTATCATGACCTATGAACTGGAGCTTCCCACAGACGGGACGGAAAGAGTGACGCAGATCGGACCCTTTGCCCACAACTCCAAGACCAAGATTGAGGGCAGCAAAATGATCACTGACTTCGTGGCATCGAATGACACAGGGAAGGTCGATGGTCAGTGGATTCGGACGTTATCGGGTGATGGCAAGGAAATGACGCTCCAAATCGTCACCGCCGCCTCCGATGGCCGAAAGCTAGACCAGACGTTGTTCTTCAAGCGGAAATAATCAACTCGGGATGGGGCGGACATGCACGGCGAATTATGGCTTGACGCCGGGAAGAAGCGGGTGGAAGGGAATTGATTCGTACTTTCGAGAGATCGTTTTCGTGATCGGTTCGAAGACATCCACATCGAACGGCCGGCCAACGCGATTCCCGGCGACATCTTCTAGAGCGGTATCGACCCTCAGTTCATATGCCCCGGCAGACCAAGGTTTATCAGGACGGAATTGCCATTGCGCTTCGTTTCGGGACAGTGTAATAGCGCCGTCCACAGCTCGTCCTTCCGGTCCGAGAACGGTCAGCAAGCGATGCAAAAGCGCGTAATCGAGCGGAGCTGGGAAATCGACGATGAGGGGCGCGGCGCCGCTGGGCGGAGGTTTCAGGCTCCAAGACTTGAGGTCAATTCCGGCGCGCGCTTCGGGAGCGACGCGGAACTTCTTGCGGAACTCCGTCAACAGCGGCGCCCCGTTTTGGTCGCGCCAGCCGGCGTCGATGACAAGTGTGTACTCGCCTCCTTCGGTTAATGCGGTTCCGGACTCATCGCGCGGAAGAACTCCACGCTTGATCCGTCCTGGATCGAAGAGGACTGTCAGCCGCCTGGCTTCGGCATCCCAGAGTTCCTGATCAACCTCGAGGAACGGCAGCTCCAGAGGTTTTCCGGAACGGTCGAGCAGACGGATGTAGTTCCATACGGCGCCGCGCTGCATAGGGCCGGAAAACTGTATGTAGAATCGCAATAGATTCGCGGGGAGGACAGCCGCGGACGGATAAACCTGCTCGACCTTTGTCGTGCGGTTCACGACCT